>CBDTUP010000001.1:0-33156 GCA_965363685.1 uncultured bacterium
AACACATACACCGGCTTCTTTGGATTGCTCCATCTGATCATCATCATCTGGGCGATCGTCGACATCGTTGGTTCCGACAAGAAGTCCTCCGGCACCAAGGTCCTATGGATCCTCGTGGTGGCATTCGCTCCGTTGATCGGATTGATCTTCTACATCGTGGCGGGACGCGAGAAGTAGCGCGGATGGGCTAGAACGGAACTAGCTCTAGTCCCAGAGCCAGGCCGCGCCGCGTACCCCGCTGGAATCACCATGCAGATTTTGCGCGAGTTGGGTGTCGACCCGATCGCTGAACACGTACCCGTCCCAACGCTGGGGTATCTGTTCGTAGAGCGCCTGGATGTTCGACACACCGCCGCCGAGAACGATCACCGCCGGGTCCAGGATATTGATCACCACGGCGAGGCCGGCGGCCAAGCGCTCGACATATCGGTCGAGTGTGGCAACTGCGTCGGGTTCACCCACCTGAGCAGCGGCGCTGATATCGGCCGCGGTCCTCGCTATGCCTGTCATCGCCAGGTGATCAGCTGAGATGCCCGGACCGGACAGGTATCTCTCAATGCACCCCGCCCGGCCGCAGTAGCAGTCGAGCAGCTCGACCGGCCCGGCCGCAGAAGGCGGAAGGGGGTTGTGCCCCCATTCGCCTGCGATCGCGTTCGGTCCATGCACCAGGCGCCCGGATACGACCACTCCTCCGCCGACTCCCGTCCCGAGGATCACACCAAAGACAGTTGCGAAGCCGGCACCTGCGCCATCGGTTGCCTCCGACAGGGCGAAACAGTCGGCATCGTTGGCGAGGCGAACCGGACGATCCAGGATGGCGGCCAGGTCGTGATCAAGCGCCTGGCCCAGAAGCGCCTGTGAGTTCGAGTTCTTGATCTGTCCGGTCGCAGGTGAGATGACCCCCGGATGACCCACACCTACCGTCGCCTCCGCGCCGAGTTGGCTCTCGAAGGACACGACCAGATCGCGAACTGCTTCCAACAGAGACGGATAGTCGGCCGCCGGTGTGGGCACGCGCTCACGCATGACCTCCACACCGCTGTCATCGAGGGCTATCGCCTCGATCTTGGTGCCGCCGATGTCGATTCCGAATCTCATCTGCGCGGACTTTACCGCTTGTCACATTCGCGACCTACCCTCGCACCATGCTCTCTGAGATCGCGTCCGAACTCCGAACCGTCCTCCTCGGTCGCGCTTCGATTGCCGACGGCGTATTGCCACCAATTGTGTTTGGCCTGGTCAACGCATTCGCAGGACCGGCTCCCGCCGCGGCCGCGGCTGTCGCCACTGCCATAACGATTGTCATCATCCGGCTGCGACGGGGGAACTCGGTGAAGTTCGCTTTGGCCGGCCTAGGCGGCGTGGCTATCGCGGCGACGGCTGCACTCGTTCAAGGTCCCGAAGGCTTCTTCCTGCCCTCCATAGTCTCTGCCGGCGGGACGGCGGTGTTGATAATCGCAAGTATCGTCGCACGGCGTCCATTCGTTGCGTGGACGAGTTGGATTGCCCGTGACTGGCCCCTGTCCTGGTATTGGCACCCGCGCGTTCGTCCGGCATACACCCAGGCTTCCTGGATATGGGCGGCCTTTTTCACTGTCAGGGCCCTGGGTCAATGGGCGACATTGGACGACATCGGCTCCGCCACTGCTTTCCGTGTGATCGCGGGATGGCCATCGTTGATCGTTCTGCTCGTCGTGACCTACTCCGTCGGTCGTCGCCGACTGGTTCGGCTCGCAGGCCCATCCGTTGACGAGTATGTGAATGGCGAGCCCAAGCCCTGGAAGGGTCAGCAGTCGGGATTCTGATCAGCCCGAATACACCTTGGCGAGTGCTTCGGCGAACGTCATAGCCGGCAGTAGCACCCGTGCACCCCCCGGAGTGCGGTAATCGGAGTACGACAAGCGAACCGTGGGCATACTCGACTCGGCGATCCCTCGATAGGACCAGGCGACTGAAGCAGCATCACCTATCGAGAACCCGCTATCTAGTCGGGCATGATTGGCAACCTGTTGAGCGATCTCGCCCGCAGAGGCAACAGAACCGAAAGAGCCCAACTTGCCGAACAGCTGTCTGAGTACATCCTGCTGGTGGCTTTGCCGGGTGAAGTCGCTCGCTCCCGCCACCCGTACCCATTCATCGTTGATGAGTTCCTCCGGACGACGCGAACGCACCCAGGCCAAGGTCGTCGCACCATCGGCTTGGTTGCACCCTGCCTCGAGTTCCAACTTCGCCTTGGTATCCCTGGTTGGATTGTCAACACATACCTGAACGCCTCCGAGTACATCGATGATCTGTGCGAAGCCGGAGAAACCAACCAGCACATAGTGATCGATCGGAACTCCGGTGAAATCCTCGATGGTCAGCGAAAGCAACTCGGGACCCGACGCCACTCCTCGACAGCCACCGAGAGCAACATTCAGACGGGAGTAGCCGCCCGAACACAAGCTCGGTAGATACAGGTCTCGCGGAAGGCTGGCCATCAGCGGGACCGAGCCGTCGGACGGGACCAAGACCAAGATAATCGTGTCGGCCAGGTAGCCGCTGAGGTCCGAGCCGATGAGCAAATAGGAAGCGAACTTCTCATCCGGTACCGGTGGACTGCTCATGTCGGGTAGGACTATGGGTGGTGGAAGATCGGGGTTCTCGTGAACTGTTCCGTCGTCCTGGAGTTCGAAATCCAGGTCGTTCAACATCAGCGGGTCATACTCACCTACTGCGGAATCCGGCTCCTGAATCGGTTCCGGCTCAGTCGGAGAAGCAAGAGCCGCTGCTTCAATCCGCTCCCGAGCGGCCACCGGGTCGAACTCATCCCGCTCGATCGACCAGTACTCCATCCCCAGCCGCAAAATAGCAAAGGCTGCAATGAACACCACGCCGAGGGCGATGGCCAGCAGTCTTCGGATTGTCCGGGATTCGGGCATGGGATGGTCAGGGTTGGCGCCGGAACGATGCTAGACGTACTCTCCCAAAGGAGAGACGTACTCTCCCAAAGGAGAGACGTACTCTCCCAAAGGAGAGACGTACTCTTCCGCCGGTGATCCCGGGCTACCCGGCAATCGGTGGGTAGGCGGCGGCAAGTGCCTCAACGAATGAGACGGTAGGTAGGAGGACCCAGGCCCCGGCCGGCGTCCGGTAGTTGTCGTAAGTGAGAGACACCCGGACCAGCGAATCGGGATCGAGGTCGCGATACGACCAGGCGAGGGACACAACATCCCTGAGCGAGAAGGCTTCGTCCAGTCGCACATGCTCGGCAACCTCATCGGCAATCTCCCCCAACCCAGCAATTGAGCCGTAATCGTTCATCTTGGAGAGCAACTGAACCAGAACCGTCTGCTGGTGATCCTGGCGGGTGAAGTCGCTGGCGCCGATCGATTGCCAGGATCCATCGATGAGTTCCTGGGTGCTGCGAGTACGGACCCAAGCGAGCGTCTGCGCACCATTGGCCTGCGTGCACCCGGCGTCCAGGTACAGGTCGGCTTTCCAGTCCCGGGTCGGATTGTCCACGCAGATCTCCACACCACCCAGCACATCTATGACCTGCCGGAAACCGCTGAAGTTCACTTGCGCGAAGTGATCAACGGCCACACCTGTGAAGTCCTCGACTGTCAAGGAAAGCAGTTCGGCACCCGTCGCTACTCCGCGGCATCCACCCAGAGCGGCGTTGATGCGGGAGTAGCTGTCGGTGCAAAGGCTCGGCAGATAAAGGTCCCTCGGGAGGCTGGCCAAAATGGGGGGAGAACCATCGTTGGGGAGCAACACGAGCACAATCGCGTCCGCGAGCGCTCCACTCAGATCCGACCCGACCAGCAGAAACGAGGTAAACATCTCGTCGGGGAGATTCGGACTATGCATGAAGGGAAACCGGGGATCGTCCTCGACTGGTTCCAGCACAAATCCATCATCCGCTTCCCCTGGATCTGACAACGCCACGGGATCATCTTCACTCAGCTGCGTTTCCAATTCGACGAGGTCGTCCTGTGCTTCCGCGGTTTCGGAATCCGTCATTGCCTCGATCCGGTCGCGGGCACCGTCGGGGTCGAACTCATCCCTTTCGATCGACCAGTAGGCCATCCCGACCCGCAAGCCAAAAACGCCTACGACGAAGAGGACGCCGAAGACGACTGAAGTCACTATGCGGAGAGTTCGAGAATGCAACATTGATGAGTTGGAGTGGTCGGCGTCGTCACCGATGGTAGACGCGGCCTACTTTTGCTCCATATCCCAGCTCACCGGCGAACCGCGACCGCAAACTGCCTGAAGATCAGGACCAGGAAGAAGACCGCTACCGAGGCACCGGCGATGCTCGCCCCGGCCGCCGTGTCGGCGTACCAGGTGAGCAGCAAACCACCAACGACGGTCGCCATTCCGACGATCACCGCGGTGACCATCATGGTTGGCACCCGTCTGACCAGCAGAGAAGCCGTGGCGGCAGGAGCAACCAGCAATCCGAAAACGAGCAAGTTCCCGACCACCCGGAAAGAGGTCACGATCGCCAGCGTGAGCAATGCCAGCATCACCGAGTGGGCGATGCGGGGACGCAAACCAAGCACCTCGGCCTTGTCCTCGTTGAACGAGAGCACCAGGAATGGTCGATAGAACAACACGACCGCCAGCGCGGTGACGGCTGCGGCAACACCCTGGACCACCAGATCGGCTCGATCGACGGCCAGGATGTTGCCGAAGAGGAAACCGGTGAGGCTCCCTGAGAAAGAAGGAGCACGCGACATGATGATCACACCGAAGGCGAGCATCCCAACAAACAACAACCCAATAGCGGTGTCCTCGCTGAGTCGGGCTTTGCGATGAACGTACTCGATCCCGGCAATCATCACCAGGGCACTCATCGCCGCGCCGATCGTCAGGTCGAAGTCCCAAATGAAGGCGAGAGCGATTCCGGGCAGAACCCCGTGAGCCATGGCGTCACCCATGAAGCTGAGCCCCCTCAGAACAACCCACGTCCCGATCAGGGAAGTCGTTATGACCGCGAGAACGCCTGCAATCAGTGCCTGCACCATGAAGCCGTTTGAAAACGGTTCGGCGAGGAAACTCATCGCTCTAGCCCCAAGGCTATCTGCTCCGCATTCCACCGCATCATCGCCAGGTAGTCACCGGGTCCTGATCCGTCTTCACTCATCGTTCCCGAGTACAGCGGTATGACCAGGACATCTCTATCCACCTGCTGTACGAGTTGCTCGGCGAGGGCCTGACTCTCTCCGATGTCTGTGAAGACGGCACGCGCCTCCGACGATTCCAGGACCGACACCACCTCAGCAAACCCCGACGCGCTCGGCTCCACCATCGTTGTGGCGCCGGGGAGGACTGTGGCAATCACATCGAACCCATAACGATCAGCGAAATACCCGAACGCCTGATGCCCGGTGACGAGGACCCGGTCGGAGGGAGGAATCGAAGCGAGCCGGTCGGTGACCCACTGGTCGGTCGCCAGCAATTCCGATTGATAGGCAGAGGCACCCGACTGCCAGTCGACGGAAGCATCGATGGACCCGAGACGCTCGGCAAGAACGTCCACCACCGCGATCATTCGCAACGGGTCGAGCCACACGTGGGGGTCGGCGGCGCCGGACTCATCGAAAGCGATAGGCTCGACCTGAGGACCGACTTCGACCAATGCTTCACTGCCGATTTCGTCGAGGACATCCTCCAACCCCTCTTCGAGACCAAGACCGTTGGCGACTACGAGGTCGGCGGATCGAATCTCTGCCACCTGGCGAGCGGATGGTTCAAATTCATGAGGATCAGCACCACCCGGCATGATCGTTGCCACCGAGGCTTCCGTCCCAAAAGCACGATTGACGATGTCGCCCAGCACCGAGGTCGTGACAACAATGTGGATCTTCCCATCGTCAACCGATTCAGCCGAACACGACGTCAGTAGGGACAGCGCGACGACCAGACTCAGGCTTCTGAGAATGAGAGTTGTTCTCATAATCATTCTAAGCTACCATCATCAACATGACAGCGCAACGCCGCTCCACGGTTGCCCTCGCAGAAGAGCGACTGCGCGAGTCGGGAGTAAGGACGACCCGTGCCAGACGACTCGTCATAGAAAAACTGAGTCGGCTCGACGGACCGCGCACTGCCGAGGAAATCAGCGGCCTCCTCAAGGCTGAGGTACCGCTCTCATCTCTCTACCGAACCCTCAGTGTTCTCTCATCGAGTGGCGTCCTTCAGCGCTTCCACGATGGAGCGGGAACCGCGAGGTACGAACTGGGTGAGTGGCTGACCGGACACCACCACCACATCACCTGTACGAAGTGCGGAACAACGCACGACATCGACTTCTCGTCAGAGTCCGAGGCAGCCATCCGCCGCCTGGCAGACGAGGCAGGCATAGCAGCCGAATTCGATGTGGCCGCCCATCGGATTGATCTGGAGGGCCTGTGCAGTCGATGCCGGTAGCTGTGCGGGGAACCGGCGTCACCCTCGTCTACGGCGACCGGGTCGCATTCCGCGCGTCGGACGTGATCATTCCCGAAGGAGCCATCACCGCGGTGATCGGACCAAATGGATCAGGAAAGTCGACGCTTCTGAACGCGATCGCAGGACTCGCTCTACTCGCAGATGGCACGCTCGAGGTTCTCGGGACCGACCCAGTCGGCGCCAGATCCCGCACATCCTATGTTCTGCAAGCGACGAAGCTCAACGAGAGACTCCCGGTGACCGTTCGCGAGGTGGTCATGATGAGCCGGTACGTCGAGCTCGGCTCCTTCGGGTTTATCCGCAAGTCCGACCGGGCGGTCGTCGACGAGGCACTCGAGCGCTTGGATGTCGGCAGGCTCGCAACACGCCACCTCGGTGAGTTGTCCGGCGGTGAACGCCAGCGAGTGTTCGTTGCGCAGGGATTGGCACAACAAGCCGATTTGCTCCTGCTCGATGAACCATTGAACGCCCTCGATATCGTCTCAAAGGATCTGATTGTCGAAGCCGTCAATGAAGAGAAGCGCCGAGGCCGCACGATCGTTGCCACGACGCACGATCTCGGAGAGGCGGCGAAAGCCGACCATGTGGTCCTGTTGTCCGGCGGAGTCGTGGCCGAAGGCTCTCCGCGAGAGACGTTGACGTCGGCCTTCTTGGCCAAGGCCTACGGAATCGAAATAGTGGAGGACGAGAGCGGAGCACCTATCCTCGACGACTCGGCTCACTTCCCGGTGGACGAGCGCCACCAGCACTTCGATCGGACCGGCCACGCCGACCACTAGCCTTCCATTTGGAGCGCGCGCCTAGGCGGCGGGAATCATTAGCCTGCGAGCGTGGCTCTCGAACAGGCACTCCTTCGCTCCCTCCGTTGGCTGGCAATCGGTCTGGTGCCTGCACCGATTCTCCTACTACTCCCGCAACCATCCGGTGACTCCTTGCTGACATGGTCGACCATCCACCTGACGGCCATCGTGCTCATCGGGTCCGCCGCCATGGTCGATCTGCGACGTTTCGTCGACCAACCGATGTTTGCCGGAATCCCCGGCGCCGGCCTTCGACGTTTCACCACTGCCGGATCGATTGTCGCCCTGGTCACCGGCGTCGTGGCCCTGATCACCCTGGCGTCCTCTGCCGCCCTCCGTCTGGAACCTTCACATCAGTTCCTGCAGTTGCTTTCCACCCTCGACATTGCATGGTCGGTTGCCGCCCTCTACTACGGGATCCGCTGGCTGCGGGGGGAAACGGCCGGTCGGGTGGCGGGAACGATTCTCACCATCATTTGCATCTGGTCCGTCTGGAACTACCTACGGATCGTTGGATTCACGGCCAATGGAGGCTGGCTGGTCGACGGTGAGGCGCTGCTCCGCTGGGTTCTGCCCTTCGACACCATGGCTGCCGTCGCGGCGCTCGGATCTCTGACGTGGGCCGTCCGTCAACCGACGGAACACCTCAGGCCCCAGTCGTAGGGTTGGAAATCGACTCGCTCAAGACGGTCGAACGATGCACGAAGTTCGGGTTCCATCCATGGTCGTAGGGAGGCGACCACTTTTCGGGGTGGCGCGGGAATCCAGGTGGGCATCCTCGCCGGCCGCACGAAGTCTGCTCCGTACCAGAGGAATACCCGGGAAAGCAGAAGGCCGCGATCGGATACCACCGCTCCGCCGGATCGGAGGAATACCCTCATCTGGTCATCGAGTTGCTCCTCGATTCGATCGCCCCGGTACGGCTCGGCGCGCAGGGTCGGGCACGAAACAGAGCCGCACACAACCGCCGAGTGGATACGCGGGTCTCCGAATCGACGAATCTTGGCGTGTTCCACGGCATCGAGCGAGAGTTTCCTCCCGGACACATCGACAAACGGCCGGCTGAAAGCACCGGGCACCCGAAGAACGGACTCTTCTCCCGCGACGAAGGCCTCGGCAGCGAGGCTCAGGGCACCGGCGTTGTACAGGTTCAGCCAGTACGCCAACGCCTCGTCTCGAGAGAGTTGATCCGGATCAGTTTCGGCCAGTCGACCGATGTAGGCGTCGAGGTCACCCCGGACATCGACCAGAGCCGGCATGTTGCCCTCCGAAAGGGTTGCCAGTGGACCAATCAAGTCGCGATGGTCCACTCGCTCCACCCCATTGGGACGCGGCCGACGAACGGTTATCTGATTGCGGAGCATCGACCAGGCGGCGGCAAGTGGATTGGGTCCATCCATCACGGATCAAGAACCACCCCCTACCACCCTCCATTCCGGGTTTCTGGGCGGGTCAGATGGTGGCGACCCAGGCGGCGAAGAAGCGGATGGCCTGTTCCCGGAGCACGTTCTGGGCGGCGCGAAGATCGGCGATCAACTCCTCCTTGTCGACACCGGCGGCAACAATGTTTCCGCCTCCAGGGCGGCTCGTCGCCAGCACGGCCAAATCGGCGCCGGCTTCCGGGTGGGGCTGAACTGCCAGGGCCGAGCCGCAACGGTAGATGTGCTGGTACTCGTCGGTGAATGCGAGCAACTCGGCCCCAGGGGGGAGATCGAAAGTGTCGCCGTGTGAAACCAGTACCCGATCGGGGAGATTCGCGACGACCGGATCCTCCCGTCCGGCCTCGGTCATCTTCAGATTCAGCAACCCGCCCTCTGGGTTCGACGCCTTGTAGGCCCGTCCCCCCAGCGCGTCGGCGATGAGTTGACTACCCAAACAGATACCGAGTACCGGCACGTCCTCGGCAACAAGCCCGGAAATGAACTCCTTCTCCTCCAAAAGGTACGGATGATCGACCACTTCGTAGGCGCCCATCGACCCTCCCAGCACCACAACTGCTCGCCAGTTGGTTGACTCCGGTAGAGGTTCGCCCTCGTCGAGGCGTATCAGTTCGGTCGGAATCCCGGCCTGGTCGATGGCCTCACCCAACCAACCCGGCCCCACGCCTTCGGAGTGATGCAAATAGAGGACTGTGTCAGCTGTGCCGGCCATGGCAGGCACGTTACCGCCTCTCCAACTCCGCAAACCAGCCGATACCCGTCCGGATCACCTCAGCCGGCGGTCCGGCGCTACTATCGAAAAACGTGCTGGCACTCAAACACCTGGCCTCAGGAAAAGTCCGGGAGATCTACGAGATCGACAATGATCGCCTTCTGTTCGTGGCCACAGATCGCATTTCCGCCTACGACGTCATCCTCCCGGATCCGATCCCCGACAAAGGCCGGGTACTCACCGGCCTCTCCCTCCACTGGTTCGACGTTCTCGACGTTCCGAACCACCTCCTTACTACCGATCTGTCCGGCGTGTCATCGTTGACCGCAGCCGACCGCGACGAACTGGCCGGTCGAGCAATGATCGTGCGCCGGGCGGAAGTCATCCCAGTCGAGTGCGTCGTAAGGGGCTACCTCTACGGCTCTTCCTGGCGGGAGTATCGAGACGGAGGCGGGCCGACCACCGAGCACCTTCCTCCCGGCTTGAAGA
The DNA here is from genome assembly GCA_965363685.1 of uncultured bacterium. GTDB lineage: Bacteria > Actinomycetota > Acidimicrobiia > Spongiisociales > JAHEDJ01 > JAHEDJ01. The sequence goes on from CBDTUP010000001.1 coordinate 9,882, forward strand.
TGGCAGACCAGCTCCCCGACCCGATCTTCACGCCGGCTACCAAAGCGGAATCGGGACATGACGAGAACCTGACCGAGGCCGACACCCGTGCTTTGCTCGGTGGAGAATTGTACGAACGGCTCAAGAAGGCTTCAATCGAGATCTATCAAACGGCCGCCCGTTTCGCTTCCGCGCGCGGCATCATTTTGGCCGATACCAAATTCGAGTTCGGCTGGTCGAACGGTGAACTGCTGCTGATCGATGAGGTTCTCACCCCCGACTCATCTCGCTACTGGCCGCGTGACCAGTGGACGCCCGGCAACACCGTGCCTTCCTACGACAAGCAGTACGTCCGCGACTGGCTGGATTCCGTGGGGTGGGACCACACCCCACCTGCTCCGAGACTGCCGGACGAGATCGTTCACGAGACACGAGGCAAGTACACGGATGCGTTCGCAGGGATTACCGGCCGTCCATTTGATGACTACCTCGCTGAGGTCTTCGCATGAAAGCCACGGTGTTCGTCACGCGGCGTTCGGACATCTCGGATCCGCAGGGGGCTGCTGTTCTGCGGGGAGTCCGGGACCTCGGATACACAGCCGTCGAATCGGTTCGCATCGACAAGGTCGTCACTCTCCAACTCGAAATCGAGGACACAGCGCAAGCTCGCGCCGAAATCGAGGAGATGTGCGAGAAACTGCTGGCGAATCCGGTCATGGAGGACTACGAGATCGTGCTCGATGACGAGGGCTCTCCATGACGATTGCCGTCGTCGTGTTCCCGGGGAGCAACTGCGAACACGATGTCGCATACGCACTCAACGACCTCGGCGGACAAGCGGAATTGGTCTGGCACCGTGAAACCGACCTGTCGGCGTTCGATGCCGTCGTCCTTCCCGGTGGCTTCGCCCACGGCGACTACCTACGGACCGGTGCCATCGCTCGCTTCTCACCGATAATGAGCGAGGTCTCACGCATGGCAGATAGCGGCGCCCCCGTCCTGGGTATCTGCAACGGTTTTCAGATCCTCACGGAGGCGGGCCTGCTGCCTGGTGTGTTGCTGGCCAACAGGGACCTGAGGTTTATCTGCCGGCCCGTCCACCTTCGGGTCGAGTCCACCGATTCGGTTCTCACCAGAACCGCACAGGTCGGCCGAGTGCTCGAGATTCCTCTCAACTCATACGAAGGCAACTACACGATAGACCCCGCGGCTGCACCCGCCACCACCGTTCTCACCTACTCGGATACCAACGGCCAAGTCTCCGAGGAAACCAACCCGAATGGGTCGACCCAGAACGTCGCCGGTATCGCCAGCGCTAACGGGAACGTGGTGGGCTTGATGCCTCACCCCGAACGAGCGGCCGAGTCGATTCTCGGCTCGACGGACGGCCGTGTTCTACTTCAGTCCTTCATCGACTCGGTCCACGAGACGGCGCCGAAGAGTCCGGCCAATGTCTGAAAGTCAGCCTCTCCACCGCGAGTTGGGAATGACCGACGGTGAATTCGACAGCGTCGTCGGTCTTCTCGGGAGAGAACCGCGTATCGCTGAGCTGGCCATGTACTCCGTGATGTGGTCTGAGCATTGCTCATACAAATCCTCGCGGCCACACCTGGCCCGCTTCCCGACAGAAGCACCTTGGGTGGTGGTGGGACCGGGAGAGAACGCGGGCGTCGTCGATCTCGGCGACGGCTGGCTGGCCGCCCTTCGAATAGAGAGCCACAACCATCCGTCGTTCGTTGAGCCCTATCAGGGAGCCGCCACCGGCGTCGGTGGAATCCTCCGAGATGTCTTCACCATGGGAGCTCGGCCGATCGCGCTCTGGGATCAGATCAGATTCGGGAACCTCGAGGACTCCCACAACCGCTACCTGTTCTCCGGCGTCGTGGCCGGCATCGCCGGATACGGCAACGCGGTCGGGGTCCCAACGGTTGGCGGCGAGGTTGCCTTCGAGGACTGTTACCAGGGCAACCCGCTCGTCAATGTCATGTGCCTGGGGATCCTCCGCCGCGAGCAACTCGTGCTCGGGACCGCTGGTGAACCCGGAACCATCTCGGTGTTGCTCGGTTCGGCCACGGGACGCGACGGCATTGGTGGCGCCTCGGTCCTGGCGTCGGCCAGTTTCGACGCCAACAGCGGCGCCAAACGACCCTCGGTGCAGGTTGGAGATCCGTTCCAGGAGAAGAAGCTCATCGAAGCCTGCCTGGAGCTGTACGAACGGCAACTGGTAGTCGGGATTCAAGACCTCGGCGCCGCCGGGCTGTCCTGCTCGACTTCGGAACCGGCCGCTCGTGCCGGTACCGGAATGGAAGTCGACCTCGACCGGGTTCACGTTCGGGAGAGCGACATGACGCCCGCCGAACTGTTGATGTCCGAGTCACAGGAGAGAATGATGGCGTTCGTGCATCCCGACCTCCTCGAAGATGTACTAGCCGTGGCTGAGAAGTGGGAGGTCGACGCTTCGGTGGTCGGCGAGGTGAAGCCGGGCGGAGCGCTGCGGGTCTTCAAGGACGGCGAACTGGTCGCCGAGGTCCCTGCTGCTTCCCTGTCCGAGGAGGCTCCCACATTCGATCGCCCCTATCACGAACCGGATTGGCTGGCCGAGTTGTGGGCCGCGCAACTGGTCCCTCCCGAGCCGGAAATTGGAAGGAGCCTCCTCGCTATTCTCTCCGATCCCTCGATCGGGGATCCCTCCTGGGTATATGAGCAATACGACCACATGCTCTTTCTCAACACAGTCGTGGGACCGGGAGAGAACGGAACGCTGCTGCGGATCAAAGGTACCTCGAAGGGTCTGGCTGTCTCAACGGACGGGAACGGGCGCCTCTGCTATCTCGACCCGCGGCGAGGAGCGGCACGCCTCGTGTACGAATCGGCTCTCAACGTTGCATTGGTTGGCGCTAAGTCCATGGCCGTTGTCGACAATCTCAACTTCGGCAACCCGGAGAAGCCGGAAGTGATGTGGCAGTTCACGGAGACCGTTGAAGGGATGTCGGAAGCTTGCGAGAACCTCGGAATTCCCGTCATCGGCGGCAACGTCTCCTTCTACAACGAAACCGATGGTGTCGATATCTATCCGACTCCGATAGTCGGCATGCTCGGCCTCGCCGACCCGATGCCCAACCCTCCCCGCCTCTCGGAGGGTGAAGCCGGCATGGAACTCTATCTGATAGGGGCAGAAGCAACCGGCAACCTCGCAGCCGGCACCTTCTCAAAGGTCATTCACCATCATGTCGGAGGACGCCCGGACGCCCCGGAGGCTCGGATGGCACGTTCGGTCATCGATGTGGCCAGGCAACTCGCCTGTGAAGGCGACAACGTGGTGCTCCACGATGTCTCAGATGGCGGCATGGCCGTAACGATCGCCGAGATCTGTATTCACTCCGGAGTGGGGGCACGTGTCGAATTCCAGGACTGGCGCGAACTGTTCTCGGAGAATCCCCATACGTTCGTCGCTGCGGCACCTTCCGAGGCAGGGGCGAGCATCACCGCCCTGGCGAAGGCTGCAGGGATCCCGATCCAGCGCGTTGGTTCTCTCGGTGGGTCCGATATCGAGTTCGTCGGCAAGGATGGTCAAACCGCCTCGGTTGGCCTGGGAGCGGCGACGGAAGCCTGGCGCGGTGCCATACGTTCCCGGATGGAGTCATGACGCGCCGGTCCACCGACCTCCGGTTCGACGAAACTCCCGGCGAGGAGTGCGGGGTCTTCGGCGTGTACGCACCTGGACAAGACGCTGCTCACATCATCTCCTTCGGTCTGTTCGCTCTTCAACACCGCGGTCAGGAGAGTGCCGGCATCGCAGCATCGAATGGCCAAACGACCACCGTCTTCAAGGACATGGGGCTCGTATCCCAAGTCTTCGACGAGACGAAACTCGCAGCCCTTCCCGGTCATCTCGGCATTGGTCACACTCGCTACTCGACCAGCGGATCAACGATCTGGGAGAACGCCCAACCGGCCTACCGTCACATCGAGCAAACGGGTATTGCGCTCGCCCACAACGGCAACCTGACCAATACCGCTGAGCTCGCAGCCCTGCTCGAAGATGACTCCAGCGCTACCGACTCAGAGCTGATGTTGAACGCCATCGCCGCCCACCTCGATGACGGGCGTTCGGATGGCCGCCAGCTCGAGCAGGCTCTCACGAAGGTACTGCCCCAGCTCGAGGGGGCTTTCTCACTGGTCGTAATGGATCAGGGTCACCTCGTTGGAGCTCGCGATCCGCACGGCTATCGACCGTTGTGCCTCGGTTCATTACCGGAGGGAGGCTGGGTACTTGCCTCGGAGACCGCTGCCCTGGATCTCGTCGGAGCTACGTTCGTGCGGGATGTCGAGGCCGGCGAAATGGTCGTCATCGATGCCGGAGGGGTACGTAGCCTCCAGCCATTCGGCGAGGTGGACCCACGCTTGTGTGTCTTCGAGTTCGTCTACTTCGCCCGGCCCGACAGCAATCTGTACGGCCAGAACGTCCACGGCGCCAGACAGCGGATGGGCAGTCGTCTCGCCGCCGAGGCGCCCGTCGAGGCGGACGTCGTCGTTCCGGTTCCTGAGTCAGGGATCCCGGCCGCGCAGGGATTCTCGGCTGCCAGCGGAATCCCCTACGCCGACGGCCTTGTCAAGAACCGCTACGTCGGGCGAACATTCATCGAGCCAACCCAAATGCTGCGGGATCGAGGAATTCGCCTGAAGCTCAACCCGATTCCGGAGAACCTGCGTGGCAGACGGATTGTGCTTGTGGACGACTCGATCGTGCGGGGTAGTACGACCAGGCAGCTCGTTCGCATGGTGCGGGAGGCTGGAGCTGCAGAGGTGCATCTGCGGATCTCCTCGCCCCCCTACCGGTGGCCTTGCCACTACGGGATGGACACGGGTGACCGATCCCGACTTCTGGCCGCGCAGCTCACGGTAGAGGAAATCGAGCAGTTCCTCGATGCGGACTCGCTGGCGTATCTCTCCCTAGAAGGCCTCGAGGAATCGGCCGGAGGAACCAAGCTGGGTTTTTGCAACGCCTGCCTGAGTGGCCGATATCCCACTCCGGTGTCGGAGGCCGGCGACAAGTTCATGCTGGAGCAACGTCGATGAGTTCCTACCGCCAGGCCGGGGTAGATCTGGACACGGCCGACAGCTTCGTCGAGAGCATCGGCGATCAGGTCACCGCTACATGGGGTCCCAACGTTGTCGGCGGGTTCGGTGGATTCGCGGCCGGCGTGACCATCCCCGACGGGTACTCCAATCCGGTTCTGATGATGAGCACAGACGGTGTCGGCACGAAACTAGACATTGCCAGGCGAGCAGGCCGATACGAGAGTGTCGGCCACGACCTGGTGGCGATGTGCGTAGACGATCTTGCGGCGGTAGGAGCGCGCGCGATTGCATTCACGGACTACTTGGCCGTCGGCCGCATCGACCCTGTACGGGACCGCAAAATCGTGGCGTCTGTGGCCGAAGCATGCTCTGCTGCCGGATGCGCATTGATTGGTGGTGAGACGGCCGAACATCCCGGAGTAGTAGACGAAGATCATGTCGATCTGGCCGGCGCCGCGTTGGGTGTCGTCGAAAGCGGATCAGAGATCACCGGTAGCACCGTGAAGGACGGCGACGTGATCATCGGCATCGAGAGTCCCAACCTCCGATCGAACGGTTTCTCCCTGGTGCGGGCCGTCCTGGGAGAGCGGCGCCTCGAAGAGCCTTTCCCAGGTGAGGGCCGCTCAATCGGCGAGGTTCTACTCAGCCCATCAGTGATCTACACCCCCGCCGTGGTGGCAGCGGCGGCAACCGGTTCAACCAGCGCTCTCGTACACGTGACCGGCGGTGGGATTGGCGGCAACCTCTCCCGAGTGCTGCCGGATGGTCTCCACGCCCTGATCTCGGCAGGAACATGGCCGATGCCGAACGTCTTTCGAGTTGTTCAAGAGTGGGGCAAAATTCCTGAGGACGAGATGTTCCGAGTATTCAATATGGGTTTGGGCTATCTCGCAGTTGTGCCGTCCGATGAATCTGATTCTGTGGAGGCCGCCTTCGGAGAACACGGCCACGGGACCCACCTGGTGGGCAGCGTCGTCGAAGGTGAGTCGGGAGTCACCATCGTCCCGCCCGACTAGGGGGCGAGGCAGCGATCCGGGACCCATCCCGTGCGGCGGTCCGAACTCTCACACCAGGTCCAACCGGCCATAGATTGGGAACCCACAACCGACTCGCCCTCTTTGACAGTGAGTTCGCGCGCATCGTAGGCAGCTGCTGCGGTTGCCAGGCCGGGCCCGCTGGAATCGAGCAACTCCGCCGGAACCCAGCCTCCGGCACCAGCCTCTGTAATACACCAGACGAATCCGGGCCACTCCTCATCCCTCCGTCCGACCGCAACGGAATCACCGGCTCGCAGGACAATCGGGTTGTCGTAGGTCGCCGTCCACGATTCGACCACGCGGTAGGGGATAGGGTTCATCGCGCAAGTATCGCTCATTCGCTGGAGGTGGCGGTCCAAGTCCCGATTCGCTGTGGCACAATGAGAGCACGGCGGCCACTTCCCGCCACGGTCGTGCGTGTCCCGTTGACCGCACAGTGCACATGACTGCACCTGACACTCGACCGAAAGGAGCCACCGATGGGCGATCTCCTCAGCCGGCACGAGAGCATAGTTGCTCCCATGCTGGCTTTTGATACGGACGTTCACGTCGAACGTGCGGAAGGACCATGGGTCTACGACAAGCACGACAATCGGTGGGCCGACTATGCCTGCGGAACGGCTGTTGCAAACCTCGGGCACAATCACCCTGAAGTGATCGAGGCTGCCAGGCAGCAACTCGGAAAACTCGCGCACGCAGGTTGTGTCTTCAGATACGACTCCATCGTTGAACTAGCGGAACGCCTGCAGACGATCACCCCCGATGGAATCGAGAAATTCGGGTTCGCCAACTCCGGCGCTGAAGCCGTTGAGGCAGGAGTGAAGCTCGCTCGCTACGTCACCAAACGACAGGGTGTATTCGCCTTTCGGGGCGCCTTCCACGGCCGAACCATGGGATCAGTCGCGTATACAACCTCCAACGCCAAGTACCGGGAGAACTACCACCCCATCCTTGGATCGGTCTTCGTAACGGCTTTCCCACATCCATACCGCTGGGGTATGTCTGAGGATGAAGCAACCGACCTCGCCCTCGATGAACTGGCCAGGAAGTTCAAACACGAGATCCTCCCCCACAACGTCGCCGCCTTCCTGATCGAGCCCGTGCAAGGCGAAGGTGGCTATTACCCAGCTCCATCCCGATTCTTGGAGGAGTTGCGGGCGATCGCAGACGAACACGGGATTCTGATGGTGTTCGATGAAGTGCAGACCGGATTCGGTCGGACGGCCAACTGGTTTGCTTCCGACAACTACGCCGTAGATCCCGACATCCTCGTGATGGGAAAAGGCATCGCCAACGGGTTGCCGCTGAGTTCGTATGGTGCTTCCGCAGACATCATCAACCAGTGGCCTGTAGGCGCACACGGAACCACCTTCGGCGGTAATCCCGTCGCTTGCGCAGCAGCTGCCAAAGTCATCGACGTCATGGAGCCGCTGCTTCCGCATGCCCGTGACCTTTCTAAGAGGGCATTTGAACGCCTCAACGAGGTGAAGGCCCGCCATCGTACGATCGGCGACGTACGCGGAGTGGGTCTGATGATCGGGGTGGAACTCGTCAGTGATCGAGACTCGCGCACACCCGATGCTGAAGCAATGAAGTTCATCTCCGCGTATGGTCTGGCCCATGAACTGATCGTCATCTCCTGTGGACCCGATGGGAACATCATCCGATTCATTCCGCCGCTGACGACCACAGAAACAGAACTCGATAACGCAATAAGTGTCATCGATGATGCACTGACGGAGTACGAAAGGGCCTAGCCGTCTGATCATCTCGGGAATCGCGGGTGACTAGTTACTATTGACAGTCCCCCCAACGGCCCCCTGAAGAAGTGGATGGAGGTAGGTGCAGGCGGTAGAACTCAGGAGCCGCCGGCTTGTCCCTGGCGAGGACCTCGAGTCCTCAGAGCCGGCTCGGAGGGCCACGTCATGTGGCCCTCCGGTTTTTTCTGGGATTCCTCAGCCGTAGGACGGTCAAACAGCCGACGAGACCAACTATCGAAAGAGCGGCCACCCAGTCACCGAGCAACCCCGTCATCGTTCTCCCGGATTCCCTGAAGCGCACGGTCCCTGTGATCGTTGCTTCCTCATAGAGTCCGGTGGCCAGATCGACTCTTCCGCCATCGACGATCAGGGCGGACTTGCCGGTGATCGCCGCCTGGACCAAATCGATGCCGTTCTCGGCTGCGTGCATCCGGGTCATGTCGATCAATTGATCGGCCGCCGGTCCAACGCCGTAGCTCCGCTCGTTGGTGGCGACGATCATCAACTTCGCTCCGGCAGCTACATGGTCCCGGGTGTAACGGGCAAAAGCTCCCTCGAACGAGATAACCGAACCGATTGATCCTGAATCGAGTTCAAACACCACAGGACCGGCTCCCCGGACCATATCCCGCGGAACTCGGTTCGTCGCCGGAATGAGTCCAAAGACCGGACGCCAGGGAACGTACTCGCCGAATGGCACGGGATGTCGTTTGTTGTACTCGCCGAGATACCTCCCGTCGCGATCAAAGACCATGTTGGCGTTGACGAAATGTTCGTCATCCACAGGACGGTCACCTCCGACGAGGAAGTATGAGCCGATACGGCTTGCTTCTACTTCAATATCTCGTGCGACCGCAGGATTGAGAAGTGGATCGGTCGAGAACCCGGTCGCACTCTCCCCCCACACGACCAGATCCGCCGAGGATGGGGGCAGAGCTTGGGTCAACCGCAGGTGATTCTCGTATATGGCCTGGCGGTCGCCGGCACAGTGCTCTACACACGGGGTGTTGCCCTGTACAACCGTCACGGTCAGTTCGGCCCCGTCCGCCACCGCCGGCCATAACGAGCCGACCGACAACAACACCGCCCACACCGCAGCCAGGCTGCCGGCCCAGCGCAGTTCCATCCGATCCTCCATCAAACGGACCACGACCGCAGCGGTCATGACGATGACGACCGTCCAACCCGAGACGCCTATCCAGGACGCCGCCCCGCGTGCAGAGGCATAGGGGGCAAGCGCGTACCCCAGCCCACCCCATTGCAGGCCACCCACCGGCGCCCAACCGCGCAGGAGTTCCATGAGTCCCCAACCTCCTGAGATCACGATCACCCAGGCCGTCAAGGGAAGGTCTCGTTGCCGGTAGACAAACCAGCCGAATGCCGCAACGAAGACGGACTGGCTGATCACAAGGGCCAGAAGAGCTATCGCCTCTGTCCGGGTGATCCACCACATCAGCAACCCAAAGAACGTGATGCCGAAGGCGGCCGCAGCAAGGGTAGCTATCAACGAAGAAGCGGCTCGGCGAAGGCTCCAAAGAAACACGACCACGGCCGGGACCGTGAGGAATCCCCAACCAAATGGCGGAAACGCCAGGACGGCCAGTAGGCCGGCGACAATCGAAGCAAACAACGAAATCATGGCTCACGATTGTATGGCAACGGTGGAGCAGCGCCACTACCCGTCATCTCCTAGTCTCAGAGAATGACGCCCCGCAGCGACCTCGACGTCGCAATTCACGCCGCACTCTCAGGATCCGAGGTGGTTCGCAACGGATTTGGTGTTGCCGTCGAGCCTGAAATGAAGGGAACGGTCGACCCGGTGACCGAGACCGATCGCCAATCTGAAGAGGCCATTCTCACCGTTATTCACGCTCATCGTCCGGACGACACCGTTCTCGGCGAGGAGAGCGGAGGGGATGTGGTCGGATCCGGGCGGCGCTGGATAATCGATCCCCTCGACGGCACGGTCAATTTCGTAGCCGGCATCCCCCACGTGGGTGTGTCGGTTGGTCTGTGGGACGGCGATGAACCGGTGGTGGGAGTAGTGGTCGACGTCCTTCGAGATGACCTTTTCGCGGCGCAGCGAGGGGAAGGCGCTTCACTCAACGGAAAACCGATGGTGGTTTCGAGCAGGACCGAACTGGGCTCGAGCATCCTTGTAACCGGGTTCCCCTACGACCGGCAGCAGCGAGCAGATCTCTATACGGCGCCGGTGACCGACGCTCTTCGAGTTGCCAGGGGTATCAGGCGTTTCGGAACGGCGTCTCTTGATTTTGCCTGGGTAGCGGCCGGAAGAATGGATGGATACTGGGAATTCGGCCTCAAACCGTGGGACGTCGCCGCCGGCATCCTTCTGATTCGCGAAGCCGGAGGTCGAGCAACCAACGAACACCAAGAACCGTCGATGGTCGACGACCGCTTCGTGCTGGCAACCAACGGCGGAATTCATCGATCCTTGCACACACTGCTCGAACCTTCGATTCGGAAGGTCCTATGAGGGGATGGCTCTCGAAGGAAGCGGCCTAGGCATGCGGCGACGACTCATCACTGCCGACACAATCCAAACAGCACACGGATCACCAGGGAACGCCGTCCTAGTCCAGGACGGAACCATCAGAGCGATCGGCGATGTGGCAGACCTACGCGCTCCGGGCCTGACCGAGGAGCGCTATCCCGGAAGTGTGATCACACCAGGCCTGGTCGATGCACACTTCCACCCGATGGGTTACACCGCGGCACTCCTGCGCCTGACGCTCGATCAGGCGACGAGCATCGCTGATCTCGAGGAAATGGTCGCAGAGGCGGCATCCCAACTGGCGCCCGGTCGGGCTCTAGTCGGAACTCGGTTCAGCGATCAGGCGGTAGGACGGATGCCGCTGAGGACCGACCTGGACCGCGCCGCCGGCGATCGGCCGGTTCTGATCTACCGCTACTGCGGGCATGTAGCCGTCGCCAATACGGCTGCGCTCAACCTGGCCGGAATTGATCAATCCAGCATCGATCCCAGCGGGGGAACGATAGACCGTGACGACTCGGGCTTTCCGACCGGCGTCCTGCGTGAGACGGCGATCGCCATGGCGGCGGGACCCGTTGGAGGCAGAGCAGGTGACCTCAAACCTGACGAAGTATTGGCTGCGATGAACGGATTGGTTTCACTCGGCCTCACATCGATGGGCGGAATCATCGACCTGGGCGGGGACCTCTGGTGTGGAGTTGGTAACGAACTCGATCTATTGACGGAGATCGCCCCGGATCTTCCGCTGCGTATGTCGGTGCTTGTCATTGCCGACGATCCGGCCGCTCTCGAGACGGCCGCCGATAGATTGCGCGAATCGGGCCCCTGGGTTGATTTCCTCGGCGTCAAGCAGTTCGCCGATGGCAGCTTCGGCGGACATACCGCCGCAATGCACGAGCCCTTCTCAGATCTTGACAGCGTCGGAACGATGCGACTTGACCACAACACTGGACGAATGGCGCGTGTAGCTCTCGAATTGGGTGGTCGAGTCGCCGTGCACGCCATCGGCGATCGGGCGAACAAGAAGGTGCTTGACCTGTACGAGCAACTCATCGACGAGGGAGCCGATCCCCGTGACTTGAGGATCGAGCACGTATCGGTCATCTCGGACGAGGACCTCGCTCGAATGGGCGCACTTGGGGTGACTGCGGTCATCCAGCCTGCTTTCCTCATGTCGGAGGTCGATTGGCTCGCCGAGCGGGTTGGGGACAGACGGTTGGCCCGAACCTATGCGTTCAGTTCCTTGCTCAATGCCGGAGTGCCCGTCGCCGGGAGTTCAGATTGCCCTGTTGAGCCACCCTCACCGTGGTGGGGTATGGCGGCCGCGCGTGACCGAGCCGGAATAACACCTGAGCAACGTCTGTCGCCGGCGGAAGCACTAGCTCTGTTCACAACCGGAGCCGCCGCTTCGATCGGATCGCCCGACCTGGAGGTCGGCCGACCGTGCGACCTGGCAATCGTCGATCGACCTCCTCTCGACGTCACGGCCGATTCGTTGAGATCGACCCACGTGCTCGCTACGTGGGTGGATGGCGAGCCCATCTCGGCTCCATCAAAACCGGTGGTGTGGCACGCGGGCACGGCAGCCTTCTGAGGCCGGGCACCCAACGAACGAATGCGCTCGGGTCAGGTGCCGCCGTCGTAAATACAGAACTCGTTGCCTTGAGGATCCGCCATGACGAGCCAGGCAGGGAAGTCACCCTCCTGATGTTCCCCGACGCGTCGACCGCCCAGGCCTTCGATCCTGGAGGCGAACGCAATGCGATCGGGGACCTTCACGTCTAGATGGAGTCTGTTCTTCACAGACTTCTGCTCCGGAACCAACTGAAAGGCGAGGTGGGGGCCGTCGCCGCCGAGTTTTCCCAGGTAGACGTAGTTGCCGGCCCGTTCTAGAACCTCAATCCCCAGGATCTCGGTCCAGAACCCGACGGCCTCATCGAGGTCCGTTGTGTCGTGCATGATCGTGGTGACGCGTACTTCAGGTTCGCTCATGTACTGATCATATTCGAGACCGCCAAGCACGATCGAGCTCGATTGGAGTCGGCCTAACATCGCTGCCGTGGAACCGCTGACTGCAGTCCTTCTCATCGCCGCCGGATTCGCGGCCGGGTTCGTGAACACTGTGGCCGGGGGCGGTTCAGTCATAACCATTCCCGTCTTGTTCGAGGCCCTCGGCGACGCCGGCCTCGCCAATGGGACCAACCGCATCGCCATTCTCATGGCACAAGTTGCGGCAACGACCGGATTCCGGCGGGCCGGCAAACTCGACATGCGGAAGATCGCCCCGCTGATACCCGCCACGGTCCTGGGTGCGGTGACCGGAGCATGGGTCGCCACGAGCCTGGACTCCGACTCAATGAAGAAGGTGTTCGCCTTCATTCTGGTGCTGGTTGCCCTCTCGGTGCTGGTGAAGCCATCGCGCTGGTTGGGCGGGCACGAACGGTCGATCCCCGAACCGCTTCGCAGCATCATCTTCTTCGGGGTCGGTTTCTACGGCGGGTTCGTGCAGGCAGGGGTCGGCTTCCTGTTGCTGGGTGCCCTGGTGGTCGGAGGCGGTCTCGACCTGGTGCGAGGCAACGCGGCCAAGGTCTTCCTGATCCTCATCTACACACCTGTGGCTCTGATGCTGTTCGCCTCCGCCGCGCAGGTCGACTGGTGGTACGGCCTGGTGATGGGCGTAGGCAACGTCTCTGGAGCGATTCTCGCCACGCGGCTGGCGGTCAAGAAGGGCGCAGGATGGATCCGCTGGGTGATCATCGTGATGGCAGTGGTAGCCGCCATCCGCATGCTCTTCTTCTGAGTTCAGACGAGGCGACCTTCCATGCCGCCGGCGACAGTTATGAGTTGGCCGGTGAGGTGACCGGACAGGCGGTCTGAGGCCAGGACCACGACTTGGGCGGCTACGTCGTCCGGCGTCGCCAGTTTCTTGAGTGCCATCGTTGCCGTCGCCCGCTCGATATGGGCCGGTTCGATTCCGGCTTCAACTCGCTTGGGAGTTGCCGTCCACCCGGGGGCCACCGCATTCACGCGCACGTTGGGGCCCAGGGTGCTCACCTCGTTCTTCAATGAGGCCAGGAGGCCCGATCCGATCGCCCCCTTGGCCGCGGCATAGTCGGCATGTCCTGCCTCGCCGAACGTACCGGCGGTCGAGCCCACCAGCACCAGACTTCCAACCCGAGTTTGCCGAACGTGCCGCAGGAAGCCGCGAGCCGTCAGAAAGGCGGTCGTCAAGTTCGCGTCTAGCACGGACTGCCAGCGCTCGAGCGTCATATCCCACAACGGCCGGGATTCCGCCGGGTAGCGACCCGCATTCGCCACACAAACGTCGAGTCCACCAAGAGCAGACACCGTAGCCGGGACCAGCTCGGCAGCGCCCTCCTCTGTCGTCAGGTCGGCATACAGCGCCACTCCGCCAATCTCCGCGGCCAACACCCCCGCTTGCTCGTGAGACGACCGGTAGTGAACCGCGACTTGGGCTCCTTCCGCGGCAAATGCCTTCGAAATTGCCGTGCCGATCCCGCCCGCACCGCCCGTTACCAGTACTCGTTTGCCCTGTAGACCCGTATCCATGGCCGTAACGGTAGCCACCAGCCACTATCGTTTCCCCATGCCTTTCGACTACACCTCGTGCACCAAGGATTCGATCAACGCCGTCGTTGACAAGACGATCACCGACGGCGACCAGCTCATCCAGGAAATCGTCGACGTCACCGGGATACGAACCTTCGCCAACACCATGCAACCGCTGGAAGCGCTGGCGGTATTGGCGAGCCATGCCTACGGTCAGGGTCCATTCCTCGGCAACGTCGCCACCGACCCGGAGGTTCGCGACACGGCCCGCGACGCTGAAGAACGTTTGACCAAATGGCAGGTCGATCTGGCGTTCCGCGAGGATCTCTATCAAGCCGTCAAAGAACTGTCCGAAATCACCGAAGTGGCTGCTCTCTCACCGGAACAGCGCCGTTTCCTAGACCATACCCTCAGAGATTTTCGCCGCGCCGGCCACGACCTATCCGATGACGCACGGGCAGAGCTCAAGCAACTTCAGGCTCGCCTGGTGGAGCTATCGATTGCCTTTCAGCGGAACCTGGCGGAGTATGAGGACTACCTGATCGTGACCCGCGACGACCTCGACGGCCTTCCCGACGGGTATGCCGATCGTCTCGCGGCCGGAGAGGAAGGCACTCTCAAGATCTCGATGGACTACCCGGACGTCGTCCCGTTCATGGAGTCCTCGACCCGTCGCGATCTCCGGGAAGAGCTGACGTTCAAGTTCAATACGCAGGCCGTTGAGGAGAACCGGCCGGTTCTCGAGGAAGCCGTAAAGATCAGGGAACGGGTGGCGGACGTCTTCGGCGTGCCGTCGTGGGCGCACCACGGCATGGAAGTCAAGATGGCGCAACGGCCCGAAGCAGTTCTCGAGTTCTACGAGGGCTTGATCCCACCCCTGAGCTCCAAGGGTGGCCGGGAACTCGCCGCCATGACTGAGTTGCTTCACAAGGATGGTCATCACGATCGCCTACGAGCATGGGACTACCGCTTCTACGACACCCGGCAACGAAAGGAACAGTACGGGGTTGATCCGAATGCGGTAGCCGAGTACTTCCCACTGGAGCAGGTAGTCGAAGGCATGTTTGCGATCACCGGCGATGTGTTCGGACTCACCTACCGCCGGGTGGCCGAGACGAATGCCTGGCATGAGGACGTATATCTATACGAGATCCACGATGCCGATTCTGGCGATCTCATTGCTCACTTCTTCGCGGACCTCTTCCCCCGGGAAGGCAAGTACACCCACGCGGCCGCTTTCCCGCTCGTGGCAGGAAACGGACGCCCCGGCGGCGGCTATGAGACCCCCGTGTCGGCAATAGTCGCCAACTTCACCAAACCGACCTCGGACAAGCCTTCATTACTGCAACACAACGAAGTCGTAACCCTGTTCCACGAGTTTGGCCACATCCTGCACATGTCCCTCACCAGAGCCGAGTTCGTGCGGTTCTCCGGTGCCAGCACCGAATGGGATTTTGTCGAAGCGCCTTCACAGATAATGGAGAACTGGTGCTGGGACTCCTCAGTACTCAGCCGATTCGCACGCCACTATGAAACGGGTGAAGAGATCCCGGTCGAACTGATTGGACAGCTCGTAGCGGCCAGGGACCTGAACGTCGCTCTCAACACTCTCCGACAGATCTCGTTCGGATGGCTGGACATGGGGATGCATGGACCTCGCGATGATCGCGATCTGGACGCGATTCTGCTGGAATCCCAGGCGATCACACTCTTTCCTCCCCACGAGGGAACGTTCTTCCCGTCGAGCTTCGGACACATGATGGGCGGCTACGACGCCGGCTACTACGGGTACCTGTGGTCGGAGGTGTTCGGCGATGATATGTTCAGCAAGTTCGCGGAAAGCGGCGGTACAGATCCAGAGGTCGGACGTGCGTACCGCAGAACGGTTCTCGAGCCCAACGGATCGAAGGACGCAGCCATTCTCTTGCGAGACTTTCTCGGACGGGAACCATCGAACGAGGCCTTTTTGAAGAAATTGGGCATTCTCGGCTGAGCGGCATCCGACAGGGAGCGGGAACCAAATCGTTTCCCGGTGCGTATCAAATGCATGAGCGCGGCACATATACCCCGGCAGATTCTTACCGGTTCTTCACGTTCCGTTAACGATCCTGTGAGATTGAGCGCATACCTTGGTGTCATCCGGAAGTGCACATCGCACCGTATAACCGGGGAATGGATTAACACTGGCGAGATAGTGGAAATAGATCTACAGTCGATAGTGTTGACAGGGGAACACAGGCCTTGAGGAGGCCCAACATGGCAGATAACACACTCAAAGGACGGCGCATGCGAGGGGGAGTTCGCCCCTCGAAGACCTTCTCCACGGATCGTGTATGCGTCAACGCAGACTGCGACACAAAGTTGTCCCAGTACAATCGTCGGGAGTTCTGTTTCGCCCATGCCCCCGTGAAGTTCCCACGGGTGCGGGGAAGAATCGTCCCCGAAGGTACCTAAATAGAGCTTGGCGCCCTCGGCACTCCCACTCCCGCAGGCGCCTACCAGCTGAGGCCCCGGACTCCCACCCTCCCCCGGGGCCTTGGCACATCCAAATCCAATGGAGCTGCCTTTACCCCACCCCAGGTGGGGTGCTATCATGGCCTCATGCAAGAAGCTCACAAGAAGGCCGCTCTCAACCGTCTGAAGACTGTGAAGGGCCACCTCGATGCAGTCATCGGCATGGTGGAGGATGACAGATACTGCCCGGAAGTCATGAAGCAGGTGTCTGCACTGCAGGGGTCGTTGGAGAAGGTGAACCGCATTCTCCTACAGAACCACCTCGAGACTTGTGTCGCACATGCCGTCGACGAAGGGCGTACTCCCGAAGTCGTCGACGAACTGATGGAAGTAATGAAATACACGGCGGCAGTGACCGGACCGGCACCGAACTTGGAGGCAATGTGACCACCCAAACCCTTTCCGTCCCAGACATCTCCTGTGGACACTGCAAGATGTCCATCGAGGGCGCCCTCAACGAGCTAGATGGCGTCTCCAAAGCAGAGGTACATATCGAACCTCGCACAGTCGACATCGCATGGAGCGAAGACACCGTGACCCTCGATGCAATCATCGATGCCATCGAAGGACAGGGATACGACGTAGCCCGCTAGCAACAAGGACCTTTGAGCCGAATGACCGATCAGGCAACTGCCACCGAGACACTCACCTTTGACGTAGAGGGCATGACTTGCGCGTCGTGCGCGGTACGCGTCGAACGCATCCTGAACCGGCAGGAGGGAGTCGCGGCAGTCGTCAACTACGCGGGCGGAGAGGCGAAAGTCGACATCTCCGACGAAGTCGAAATCGAGGCGTTGCGTTCTGCAGTTGCAAAGATCGGATACGAAATCAACCTCGTCACGGACGAGGTTGATCGAGTTTCACAGGTCGAGCGATACACGGAAGAGGAGCGCTACCAGTGGCGCAACTTCCTCCTGGCGGCGCTCTTCACTGCCCCCGTGATGATCCTCGGCATGTTCGGGCCCGACGCACGGTGGAGTCACCTGCTGCAGTGGGTTCTCGTGACACCTGTTGAATTCCTTTTCGGCTGGCAGTTTCACAAGGTCGCCGCCAAGCAACTCCGCTCGTTCGGAGCAAGCATGGACACCCTCGTCTCGATAGGAACGCTCTCCGCCTACTTGTTCTCGATCTGGGCACTGTTTGCCGGTGAAGCTGTCTTTTTCGAAACGGCCGGCGCAATCATCACGTTCATTCTTCTCGGCCGATACTTCGAAGCGCGCGCCAAGGGTCGCGCCTCAGCCGCAATAACCAAGCTCCTCGAGTTGGGTGCCAAGGAGGCTCGCCTGTTGCGTGATGGGGACACCGTCCTGGTTCCGATTGATCAGGTAGTCGCGGGTGATCTCATGGTCGTTAAACCCGGTGAAAAGATCCCAACCGACGGCGAGATCGCAGATGGTTCGTCGTCTCTCGACGAGAGCATGCTTACCGGGGAGTCGATGCCGGTCGACAAGACAGTTGGCGATGAGGTCTTCGGAGCCACCCTGAATCAACAGGGTTATTTGACCATTCGAGCGACCAAGGTCGGACAGGAGACAGCGCTCCAGCAGATCGTCAAGCTCGTCTCTGACGCTCAGGCCTCTAAGGCTCCTATTCAGCACCTCGTCGACAGGGTTTCGGGGGTGTTCGTACCCGTCGTAATCCTCATCGCCGTTGTCACGTTTGCGCTCTGGATGGGGATTGGCGGAGAGATCACGCCTGCCGTCCGGGCCGCGGTAGCGGTTTTGATCATCGCCTGTCCGTGTGCGCTCGGCCTGGCCACTCCCACCGCCATCATGGTCGGGAGTGGACGTGGAGCCGAACTTGGAGTGGTATTCAAGGGTGCCGAGATCTTCGAACGAGCACAGTCGATCGACACGGTGGTATTCGACAAGACGGGCACTCTCACCCGTGGCCTGATGACCCTGACTGAAGTTGTCACCCACGGCGACCAGGATGAGTTCCTCTATCTGGCTGCCTCGGTCGAAGGGGCCTCTGAACACCCGATCGCCCGTGCCGTGGCGCTGGGTGCCGAAGAACGTGACATCGAGCTCGGCAGTGTTTCCGACTTCGAGAACGTTCCGGGCCGCGGAGTGGTGGGCACGGTCGACGAGGTCGAGGTGATCGTCGGAACGGCCAAATTCCTGTCCGATCGCGGTCTTGAGATTCCGTCACTATTCAGTGACGCCCTGGAACGGTTGGCCGATTCCGGACAGTCGGCATTTCTTGCCGGATGGGATGGATCCGCGCGTGGGGCTCTGGCGGTGGCAGATGTTGTTCGGCCTGCTTCAGCGCCGGCAATCAAGCACTTGCGCGAGATGGGCGTCGAGGTGGCGATGCTCACTGGAGACAACCAGCGCGCCGCCGCCTCTATCGCGAAATCCGTCGGCATCGATCGCGTCCTCTCCGAAGTCATGCCCGGCGACAAAGCGGCGGAGGTGGCGCGACTTCAGGCTGAAACGCGCAAGGTCGCCTTCGTTGGAGACGGCATCAACGACGCCCCCGCATTGACCCAGGCGGACCTCGGCATGGCAGTCGGAACGGGTACCGATATCGCCATCGAGGCCGGCGACGTGATATTGATGTCTGGCGATCCTGAGCTTGCAGATACCGCCATGAGACTGGCTCGCGCCACCTTCAAGACGATCAAGCAGAATCTCTTTTGGGCCTTCTTCTACAACACGGCGATGATCCCTCTCGCTGCGCTCGGGTTCCTCAATCCCATGTTCGCGGCTGCCGCGATGGCCTCGTCCAGTGTCACCGTCGTCACCAACAGCCTCCGCCTCCGTCGCTTTGGAGCAACCGACTCAGACGTGTCGACGCCACCAACTAGCCTGATTCCCAATGAAATGGCTCAATTGGCACGAGAAGCCTGAGTTGCACGAACCGACTGTTCTAGTCGGCTTCTCCGGATGGAGCGATGCCGCCGATGCAGCCAGCGGTGCCGTCGGCTATCTGCTGGAACAGGCCACCCAGATCACTCCCATCGCCTCGATCACATCAGAGGACTTTTTCGACTTCAGCCAGACGCGGCCGGAGATTCACATCAGCTCAGGCGTGAACCAGGGAATCGCCTGGCCGGCCATTCGCCTCAACCTGGTTCGGCTACCTGATTGGAACGGCGATCTGGTGGTGGTCGACGGCCCTGAGCCGGAGTTTCGCTGGCCTACCCTTACGGACGCCCTGGTCGACGCCTTCCACGAGCTTGACGCGACCTCAATCGTGCTCTTCGGATCATTCGTCGGCCGCATCGCGCACACACTCCCGGTGCCGATCATGGCGGTCGCCAGCGATGAGGGTCTGCTTCGGGAGAACCAACTCCTGACTACCGACTACGAAGGTCCCACAGGCATCGTCGGCGCTCTCAACGCCGCCTGCAGCAGTGCAGGGTTCTCAACACTCGGACTCTGGGCTGCCATCCCCCATTACCTGGCGGCCAATCCCAATCCTCGGGCGATGAAAGCTCTACTGGAGATAGCTTCGGACGTCACCGAAATCTCAATCAACCTCGACGTACTCGAAGCGGAATCAGTTGACTTTCATCGGCAGATCGAAGCGGCGGTGGCCGCATCGTCGGACCTCTCGGAGTACATCGCCGGCCTCGAAGACGACGCCGACGATCTGATAGTGGAGCCTGAAGCCGGCGAACGACTGGTCAACGAGATCGAACGATTCCTGCGCGAACCCGACTGAACGGATGAAACCCTCCGGCCAACCACTCTCGCCCCCTTCGCCAGAGGAACGCCGCAGTCGGGTTGACTTCTCGCCCGATTGGATCCTGGCAGGTGTTCTCATCGTCGGATTGGTGGTAATGCTCACCGCCATCAGTGGCGGCTCAAGCGCCGACCTATCAGCTACCGGACCGCGAATGGCAGTCGGTATGACCCCTACCGACGGTGCTATCACCATGCGCCTGGCCACGTGTGGATCAGAGTCCATTTCCTTGTTGGCCTTGCAGGCGGTGGAGCAGGACCTCACCCTGTGGGAGGCGGTCGCCGTTGATCCAGACAGCCGCACCGTCTTCGTGGTCGGCCAGGCGCCGACGACCTTCGTTGAAACTGTGCCGCTCATCGAGGAACTGCCGCGCGGAGCATTGCTTGAAGCCCGGATCGAGACGGATGAGATGCACTCGGTGCAATTCCTCCTTGCTGATCTGCTGCCGGACCTATGGAGCTACGAGGGCAACTACTACCCGGAAGCGGTCATAGCTACCGCCATCGAAGACGCCAGCGGTTGCGGGGCGGTGATCGACGAAACGACGAGCGGGCGCCGGGTTTTGATGCTGATCGGCTTCTTGACTGCCGCAGCGGCAGGAGCCGGACTGGTAGCTAGGCGAATGGTCGAACCCGGTCGGTAGACCCTCCCAATA
The DNA here is from genome assembly GCA_965363685.1 of uncultured bacterium. Classification (GTDB taxonomy): domain Bacteria; phylum Actinomycetota; class Acidimicrobiia; order Spongiisociales; family JAHEDJ01; genus JAHEDJ01. Next base: position 30,684 of record CBDTUP010000001.1, read on the forward strand.
CCGAAACACCGACAACGCGCCGGTCAGCGCGTTGTCGGTGAAACGAGGTCCACTTGGACCGCTCGGTTGTCTTGCGGCGCGACTACCTCTTGCGCTTGTGGCGGTTTGCCTTCAGACGCTTACGGTACTTGTGCTTCGACATCTTCTTGCGCCGCTTCTTGACCAGCGAACCCATGCAGAAATCCTCTCCAGAAATCGGTGGATGGAGCTACAGGATGCCTGCTTCCGGCCTATTTCGCAAACTAGATCGGCCTCAACGAAGCCCGACCGCGGCGATCTCAGGCATCAACACGACTCCTTGATCCTCCAGTGCACCGGCAAGGGCCGCCGCCACCTGATCAGCTTCGTTCGGGCCTGTAATCGCAAGGATCGACGGCCCGGCTCCGCTCCAGCAAGCATGCATGGCACCGGCAGATCTGGCCGTGAACATGAGATCCTCCGACTCCGGGAAGAGTGCACCGCGCGGCGCCTCGTGGAGTTCATCTCCGGCAGCAGCGGCAAAAAGTTGGGGATCCCCGGAACGAAATGCTTCGACCAGAGCTATCGCCCGTGCTACCGACCTGGCGGCAACTTCATGCTCGATCACTTCCGGCAGTGCCTGGCGGGCCCACTTCGTAGGTAGACGACGGGACGGCACTGCCACCACCACTCGAAGATCCTCATGGATTTCGAGCGGCCGCACGACCGTCCCAACCACTACCACCAAGCCGCCGAAGACGGCGGCGCCCACGTTGTCGCCATGGCCTTCCAGGTCCGTGGCCAATCGGAAGACTCGCTCAGGGTCCGCTTCTCCGAGGACCGCCCTCGAGGCGGCCGCGGCCCCTGCTACAAACGCGGCTGCAGATGAACCCAGTCCACGTCCGAGCGGGATGTCGTTGAACACCTCGAGAGTCAGCGGGTTGTCGTCACCTACAGCGGCTTGCGCGGCGATGAGGACCGCATCGGCATCAGTCGGCGACGGGGCGTGTGGACCGTGGTGAGAAACCGACCACTCGCCGGCCACTTCGGCTACGACCCGGCATGTGATCTCCAGGGCCAGGGCAACCGAGTCGAAGCCGGGGCCCAGATTTGCCGAAGAGCTCGGAGCAAGGGCCTCAGCCACGGGAAGAGGTTTCGAGCTCAACGAAGATGTTGCCGGCGTGCGGGAGCGTTGAACGAATGGCCGTTTCCACGTCGTCGATTGCCGCTTCGACGCTTTCATCGTCGAGGCCGTCAACGAAATCGACGTCGATATTCACGAGTATCTGGTCGGCCCCCATGTGCATCGTCAGGAGTCGGCCTACACCGCTCACCTGCCGCAATCCCAGAACCGCGGCCATGACGCCGGCTCGATCGCTGCGGCTGGCGGCCTCCCCAATGAGCAGCGCCTTGGTTTCGATTGCTAGGAGAATCGCCACAGCTGCCAGCAGTGCTCCGATGAGCAGTGACGCAACTGCGTCCCAGACGGGATCGCCGGTGGCGGACGCCAGGATCATTCCCGTCATGGCAACTACGAGGCCGGCCAGGGCAGCCGAGTCCTCGAGAAGCACAACGAGAATCGCAGTGTCCTTGGTACCACGGAAGGTCCTCCAGTTGGAGCGGGTTCCACGTACGCGGCGGAACTCTCTGTATGCATAGAAGAACACTGCTCCTTCGATGACCAAAGCGACCCCGAGGACAATGACATTGACGACGATATCTTCGAGTTCGTGGGGATGACGGAGGGCTTCGATGCCGTGTTGTATGGAGAGGACCGCCCCGCCCACGAACAACATGACGGCCACCATGAAGCTCCAGAAGTAGGTTTCCTTGCCTCGTCCGAAGGGGTGATCGGCATCGGCCGGTTGCTTCGACTCAGACATGCCTCGCAACAGAAGAGCCTGATTGCCGGTGTCGGCGACAGAGTGCCAGGCCTCGGATAGCATCGCGGCAGAACCGGTCAATCCGGCTGCCGCGAACTTCGCGACGGCAATGAGCCCATTTCCTGTTAGTGCGGCGACGACCGCGGTGCGAGATCCCTCTGCTGCCATGCGGCGATTCTAAGAGATGCTGAGCTCGGAGCGAGACGAGATGGCCGAGCCGCGACATCGAGGCCCGATTGGGAAGCTACCGTTTGGGTATGTGGGCACCACCATCACTGGCGAGTCCGCGCCTCAACCTCTCCAAGGTCGGCGAGGGCGATCGTATCGACATCCTCGATGGCTACGCGTGGGACCCTGAAGTCACCAGGTACCTCACCTGGACCCCAAGGACCGACGTCGGTCAGGTCGACGAGTTCATAGCCGATCGCCTGCGCCGGTGGGAAACCGGAGAATCGTTCACGTGGGTCCTGCGGTTGGAAGCCTCCAATGAGCTGGTCGGAATGGTCGAAGCGAGGGTGGATTCTCACCGAATCGAACTCGGGTACGTCGTCGTCCGCCGCTTCTGGGGCAACGGGTTCGCCACCGAAGCCGTTCGGGCAGTGGTGGATTGGGCAGCGGCCGAACCGGCAGTC
>CBDTUP010000002.1:0-32057 GCA_965363685.1 uncultured bacterium
CTTTCTGATGTATAGCGCTTCGCTTGCTCCACACTTCGCCGGCCTTTCGCTCCCCCGTAGAGCACTCGCCGCCTATTTACTGACGGACCAGGCATATGCATTCTCTATCACCCGGTACCGCGACCAAACGTGGGATGTTCGGCAGAAGCTTGTCTACTACTTGAGTGTCGGCGGGACGCTCTGGCTGGTCTGGCAATCTTCAACGGCGCTTGGGGCTGCACTGGGTGCCGGGATGCCTGAGGAATGGTCGCTCGATTTCGCGGTACCGCTGGTATTCCTCGCGCTTCTCGTGCCCGCGATTCGCGACAAGGCAGACGGACTGGCCGCACTGGTCGCCGGTGCACTGGCTGTGCTGGCGGCTGGTCTGCCCTCCAACCTGGCATTACCGATAGCTGCGCTTGCCGGAATCGGGGGAGGCGTTTTCATCGAGAGGAAGCGACCGGCATGACCAGTTACACCTCCACCACCGTCTGGCTACTCATATGTGTAATCGGCATCGGGACCTTTGGCCTCCGCTTTGCTCTCATCGCCCTAGCCGATAGAGGCGACCGAATCCCGGACTCAATCCAGAGAGGCCTTCGCTTCATCCCGCCCGCGGTACTGGCAGCAATCGCCGCACCCGCTTTTCTACTGGTCGATGACGCCATCGACGTCACCACCGACAATCTACGCCTATTCGCCGGGTTGCTGGCATATCTGGTTGCCTGGCGCACCAAGAGCGTCCTCTGGACGATCATCTCGGGCATGGTTGCTCTCTGGATTCTCCAGGCAGTCACATAACTGAATTCGGGGACCTCCCGAAGGAGGTCCCCGACTTTTCTAACCGGGTCCGTTGCGGGCAGGAGCCCTGGGCGGACGGTTCTTGGGTCGCTGTGGCGGACGCTGGTTCACCGGTCGCTTTTTGTTGCGATGATGTCGCTCTTGTCCGATAGCGCGCACAGCGCGGACGTCATAGTGATACATGGCTTGCCTTTCGATTCGGTGGTGTTTGCACGAACGCGGTTCTACCGCGGCGTGTTGATCGAGAGACTCCGGGACGGCCGTCCCGGTTAGCGAGCGAAGAGAACGCTCACCGGGGTGGCAACAGCCAGAGTGCCGGAGATCTTCGAGATTGTCATCATTGCGGCACCTCCTTCCGAGAGCGGTCTAAGACAACATATCGCATCCGTCGACTGGATGCGGGGGAATAAACCGAGCGGTCAGCTATCAGCATCCAGCCACCAGCAAGAAGCCCGGCGTCTGCCTACTGGGTACCATCAGGTCATGGAGCGACCAAGGCCCATATGGCTCAAGATCATCGATTGGGTCACGACGATCCCCATGCTCATTGCCTTCGGAACGACGCTGGTACTTGGTGATATTGCCGCCCGCCTGGCCCGCTTGTTCGGCTTCCGGCCGATGGAGGTGGCCATCGGCGCAGCTCAAAGGGTTCTGATATGGACTTTTCGGATTTCTGGAGTCCGGCTGACCGTGGACCGCCACCCGGACGTCCTGCCGGGCAAGGGTTACATCTTTCTGTCGAACCATCAGAGCCTGTTCGACGTTCCGATCTTCGGCGGGACTCTCTTCTCGAACTACCCGAAATACGTCGCCAAGAAGGAACTCACAAATTGGATCCCCCTGATCTCGTTCAACCTCAAACACGGCGGCAACGTACTGATCGACCGGGGCAATCGCATTGAAGCCGTCAGAGCCATAAAGGAGTTCGGAGCGACCTGCGAAGAACGAAATGTTTCGGCGGTCATCTTCCCGGAAGGCACTCGGTCTCGGGACGGGAATCTCAGAGAGTTTCGGACTGCCGGAGCAGCAATGTTGCTCGACGCGGCCCCTTCGCTGCAGATCGTCCACACCACAATCGACGGTTCCTGGAAGCTGCTTCGCAACAAGATGTTCCCGATTCCGTTCGGTACGAGGGTTCGAATCAAGTTCGACGCACCAATCGATCGCGCTCCCGACGTCGACTCATCGTCACTGGTCGCCGCGGCTCGGGAACAGATTCAAGCGAACTTGGACATCTGGCGTCTGCCGGCCTAGGAATACAGCAACAGTCCAAGATCAGCGCGGAGAACCTCGAAGGCGAGATCAAACGATAAGCTCGCCGTTACCCCACGAGTCACCTGGAATGTCCCCCCGAGCTCCCTCCGAACGAATTTCCTCGATCACGTGCTCGACCTCTGGTTCGAGGATCGAAGCGATCTCCATAGCTGCCAGCGCTCCCGCACCGATGGACCCGGGACTGTTGCCGTAGTAGATCCAGCCCCGGTTTCCCATCCACATCAACAACCGCCGGAGTCCGTACGCGACGACGCCCGCGACGATTACGACGAGGCTTGCTAGAACGACAGGGTGAATGAACACATTGTGTCACAGAAGAGCCCCGGCGATCTAGCCGGGACTCTTATAGTGGAGGTGCGGGGAGTTGAACCCCGGTCCGTCGAATCATCAGCGCTGGCATCTCCGAGCGCAGCCTTCAGCAAGCATTCGGAACAATGGGACTCTGATGGCTAGTTTCCCGCTGCCCTATCCGGAGTTGGTCTTTCCCCCTTGGTCCCGGAATCCCTCGGGGGGCATCCTGCATTGCGACGCCTGGATCCGGCGGGGCAGGAACCCTCCGGGCAGACGAGCTGCGTTTAGTTACGCAGCCAGGGCGAAGTTATCTTCGGCACCTATTGGTGTTTGCCGGCTCTTTAACGAGGACTCCGGCGACCTCGGCTCGCTTCCAGCGCCTCAACATTCAACGTCGAAACCGTTTCACCCCCATGGGTTGTGTTCTATGCAACGTTACAGGGAGCGGTGTATTCCGCACAAGGAGGTATTGGGTACCAGGTAGTAGGTAGTAGGTAGTGGCCAATCGCGTATCGTCTGGGCGCCTCCAGCTACGGTTCACTGGTGCTCTACTTTGCCTATGGGTCCAACATGGCCTCAGATGTGATGCTCGAGCGGTGCCCCGGAGCCACGGCACAGGGCTCCGCCCGTCTCGACAATCACCGTCTCGCCTTTCGTCTGCCGTCGCAGCGCTGGGGAGGGCACGCAGCCGATATCGCCGATGAAGCCGGATCGTTCACCTGGGGCGTGCTGTGGGCCATCACACCGGAACACCTCACCACCCTCGACCAACACGAAGCCAGATACGACCGTCGTTGGGTGCAACCGCACAACGAACGCGGTGTTGAAGCCGTCACCTACCGGGTCAAGCCGGATTCGATCGGACCCGACGGCTCACCCCACCCCACATACCTCGATCACCTCATCCAAGGTGCAATCGAACACGGGCTCCCCAAGAGCTACGTTGCCGAACTCAGGTCTTATCTGGCCAAGGGCTAATGGCCAATAGCTAGGGGCGGCCGGCCGAAGGCCGGCCTACTGCCGGCCCCTCCGTCTGAGCGCCCTGTCCATTTCGCGCTTCTGTTCCTTGGCCCTCAACGACTGTCTCTTGTCATACGACCGTTTGCCCCGACCGAGACCGAGTTCGATCTTCGCCTTTCCATCGGTGAAGTAGATTCTGAGGGGTACGAGAGTCAACCCCTTCTCGGCCAGTTTCGAGGCTACGCGATCAATCTCGCGCCGGTGCAGGAGCAGCTTGCGCTCCCGCTCCGGATCATGGCCGCCGAGCCGGGAGAAGGCGTAGGGAGCAATATGGCACCCAACCAGCCATAGTTCGCCGTCTCGAACAGTGGCATAGGAGTCCTTCAGGTTCGCCTGGCCATCTCGAAGGCTCTTGACCTCAGATCCCACGAGGACCATGCCCGCTTCGAAGGTCTCTAGGATCTCATGATCGTGGCGGGCGCGCCGGTTGGTGGTGACGACTTTCATCAACCGCTGAGGTAGTTCATCGGATTCACCGGCGTTCCCCATTCGCGAGTCTCAAAATGAAGATGAGGCCCGGTCGAATAACCGGTGGTTCCGACATATCCAACTGTATCGCCCACGACCAGCGACTGGCCGATGCTCACAGCGATGGAGCTCTGATGAGCGTATAGAGTCGAGAGTCCGCCGCCGTGATCGATCACAACCGCGTTGCCGTAGCCGCCGTACCAGCTGGCCAAAATCACGGTACCGCTTCCGGCGGCGCGGATCGTGGTGCCACTGGCGGCATTGAGGTCAAGGCCGGTATGGAGTTTTCGCACTCCCGAGATGGGATGAATCCGATATCCGAATGGAGACGAGATCGAGGCGTCTACCGGCCAGCTCAGTATCCCAGGATTCTCCCCACCCGACGATTGAGCTGCTCTGATTGCCGCCTCAACTGCTGCGGCATCCTTCTCGAGCGCGGTGATCTCACCTTCGATTTCGGCGATATCGGCCTGCACCGCGGCAAGCAGGTCGCGCACAGACTCGAGCTCGACCTGGACCTCCTGCTCCTTCTCTTCGAGGAGCAATCGATCGGAGACGAGCTCTCTGCGCTCGATTTCGAGCGTGACGAGGATGGCTTCGGTTCTCTGCTTGTTCTCCTCAATCTGCTCCTGTTGCAGTTCCTCCTGATGCTTGAGCACCTCGAGACGCCGCAGGAGCGCCTCGGAATCCTCAATCACCTGTCCGGCATACTCAAGTCCGACCGTCACGTCTGCCATCTCATCGACGGCCAGCAAGACGCCGCCGACATTCAGGGATCGCGACATGTAGAGATCGACTGCCCGCTCCTGGACGGTTTCCACCGTTTGGCGGATCTCGAGTTGGGTACCTGCGATCTGCGCTTCGAGATTGGAGATAGAGACTTCGAGATCGGAGAGTTCTGCCTCATTGGCGGCGATGTCCGCCTCCTTGGCGTCGACCCGACCCTGGACCTCACTGATCTGGGCCTGCAGGGTCTCGAGGCGTGCGGCCACCGCGGCGACCTCGGCAGCCCGTTGATCCTTGATCTCCTTCTGCGCCCTTATCTGGCTGTTGAGATCGTCGATCTCCTGCTCGATTTCGCTCAGCTTCTGTTCGTTCGACTGAGCCCCAACCGGAAGCGATAGCGCCAGCGCCAGGAGCATTGCAATAGGGATCATCCCGCGTTTCATGACTTCACTCCCTCAGGTACCTGCGGACACCGAGCGCCGAGCCAAGGAACCCGGCCACTGCTCCGAACAGGAGGAACAAGATCGTCCAACGCCAGAAGAACGAATCGGCCACCTGGAAGTCGAAGAGTCCGATCGTGTCATCGATTCCTTCGAGCCGTGATCGCATGAAGAACACCATTACCACGGAAAACAATGCGCCGATGAACCCCTGCAGCATTCCCTCCAGCAGGAACGGGACCCGTATGAACCAGTTAGAAGCGCCGACGAGCTTCATGATCCCGATTTCCTCCCGACGGGCGTAGATAGCCATGCGGATGGTATTGGAGATCAAGACGACGGCCGAACCACCTTGGACTATCGCCAGCACCACGCCAATCATGTTGAGCACACTGCTGAGATCGGCCAGTTGTTCAATGCTCTCGCCGGGTGAGGTGACTTCTTTGACCACCGGCTGATCAATCAATCGGAGTTGAATTGCCCTGTATTCCTCGATATTGAGGAGCTTGATTCGGATCGAAGCGGGCAGGATGGCCGGGTTCACATTCTCGAGCATCGCCGGGTTGCTGGCGAACATCTCCTGGAACTCTTGATATGCCTCGGCCTTGCCGACAAACGCGGCGTCGTCGACTTCTTCCCAATCGTTGACTTGATCGAGCAGGCCCATCTGGGCTTCAAACGTCACCCCGTCACGCACTTCATCTTTCAGCCAGACGATGACATGGACACCGTCCTGCCACTGCAACGTATTGGCCTTCACCAGTTCGTTGAGAATGAGAGCGCTGAATGCGAGGGTCAGCGAGACAAAGACGGCGAGAACCGCGCCCACGACCACGAGTGCGTGGCGGCCCATATTGATGAAGGCTTCGCGGAGGAGGTATGAGATCCGGCTCATGCTTCCGGCTCCGCCTCGACTTCAGCCGGGTCGTCCGCTATCTCGACAGTCTGTGCATCGACCGGGTCCTCTTTCGCCGCATCCCCGGAATCCAGAATGGTCGTCGTCTCCTGGAAGTGCTCATAGCGACCACCCGATTGGTCTCGCACGATTCGGCCCGACTCCAGTTGCACCACGCGGCGCCGCATCGCATCGACGATCGCGTGATCGTGCGTCGCCATCACAATGGTTGTCCCGGTTCGATTGATTCGGTCCAGCAGTTTCATGATCCCGACCGATGTAGCGGGATCGAGGTTCCCGGTCGGTTCATCCGCGAGCATGATTGGCGGCCGGTTGACGAATGCACGAGCGATCGAAACGCGCTGTTGTTCGCCGCCGGATAGCTGCTTGGGTTTCCTGTCGGCTTTTCCATCGAGACCGACGAGATCGAGAACCTGACCCACCTGACGCTTTATCACCGAACGGGGGCGCCCAAGCACCTCGAGAGCGAAGGCAACGTTCTCTCCCACGGTCTTGTTCGGCAGTAGCTTGAAATCCTGGAACACCGTGCCGATGGAACGACGCAAGAAGGGAACCTTCCATGAAGGCATCTTCGTCACGTCCTTGCCTGCCACCCAGATCGAACCCCTGGTGACGTCGTCCTGCCGCAGCATCAGCCGGATGAGGGTGGACTTGCCGGAGCCGGATGGACCGACGAGAAAGACGAACTCACCCTTGGGCACCTCGAGGTTGGCGTCGCGGACGGCGACGGTGCCACCTTCATAAACTTTGGTGACTTCTTGAAGTCGGATCATTAGAAAAACTCCGGGCTGCCGCGCCGAGCGCGACAAGACCCACTAGATGCTTTGACCCCTACTCCATCCCGCCAGCGGCAGATTACCAAGGGACGCGGTGATTGCGAATCAATGCGAATCAGCCGGACGCCTCCTGTCGAGCTCTCCGCCAGTGCAGGTATGCCTCCACCAGTCCACGGAGATCACCGTCGAGCACCCCCTGGACATTACCGATCTCGAGCTCAGTCCGGTGATCCTTGACCATCTGATACGGCTGCATCACATACGAGCGGAGCTGCCGACCCCAGCCGGCTTCTGTCTGCTCTCCCCTGATCTCGTCGATCTGTTCTCGTTGTTGCTGACGTGCTAGCTCCGCCAGTCGGGCCTTCAGGAGTGCCATCGCCCTGGCCCGATTCTGTATCTGCGACCTCTCCGCCTGACAAGCCACGACCACATTCGTTGGCAAGTGTGTGATACGCACGGCGGAATCAGTGGTGTTCACATGCTGGCCACCTGCACCCTGCGATCTGAAAGTATCAATCCTCAAGTCGTCGAGATTGATCTCAATTTCCTCGGCATCGCCGACCTCGGGGATCACGTCGATTCCGGCGAATGAGGTATGGCGACGCGCGTTCGCATCGAAGGGGCTGATCCGAACAAGGCGATGCACTCCCCTTTCACCTTCCATTGTTCCATAGGCGTACTCACCCTTCACCGTGAAGGTTGCCGACTTGATGCCGGCCTCGTCGCCCGGAGTTATCTCGTCCACCTCGACATCGAACCCCCCGTTTTCGAGGAACCTCAAGTACATGCGAAGCAGAATCTCTGCCCAATCCTGGGCATCAACCCCTCCCGCTCCAGCATGCACCGAGACGATGGCAGCAGAGTCGTCGTGCTCGCCGAAGTAGAGCGACTCCACCTCGAGTTCCGCTAGTTCGACATCCACGGCGTCGAGATCGGAAGTCACCTCCGCCAGAGCGTCGGTATCCGATTCGTCCTGGGCCAACTCCAGCATCAACTCGCCGTCGTCGATAACACTATGCAGCCGCTCGAATTGCCCCAGGAGCCGCTCGAATCTGGCGAGCTTACGCGTAACCTCCGTGGCCGCCTCCGGGTCATTCCAGAGATCCGGGGCGGCAGCCCGTTGCCTCAATTCATCCAGTTCACGTTCCTTCGACTCGACGTCAAAGGAACCTCCTCGCATCGTCGAGGCGGGATCTCAAATCTAGGAGCGCGGCTCGCGGATCGGTGGTGTTCATAGGCAAGGAGATAGTAGTGCGTGGGGCTCTTTGTCCGGCTGATAGCTGAAAGCTGATGACTGATAGCGGCAGCCGCTACGCGGCTGCCCCATGACACTTCTTGTACTTCTTCCCAGAACCACACGGGCAGGGATCATTACGGCCAACCTTGTCGGAGTGAGCCGGACCTCTAGAGGATGAAGAGGGCTGTCCACCGCCCGCAGCAACCTGAAGCTTCGGTTTCTCTTCGCGTTTCGCAAGTTGGGCGTGAAAGAGGTAGCGGACCGCGTCTCGCTTCGCGGAGTCAACGAGGTCGGCAAACATGTCAAAACCCTCGCGCTGATACTCGACGAGCGGATCTCTCTGGCCCATCGCCCGCAGTCCGATACCTGCCCGCAGATAGTCCATCTCAGCAAGGTGCTCGCGCCACTTGTTGTCGATGATCGAGAGAATGACATTCTGTTCGATTTGTCTGAGGACATCCGAACCGAACTCGGCCTCGCGGCGTTCATAAACGGCATGGGCCTCCTCGAGAGCAGCATCGACGACGTCTACGACCGCTAGCCCACCCGGTTGATCGACCTTCTCTCTCGTCAACTCAGTGGGGTACAGCACGGATAGCTCCTGGATCAGCTCATCCCAATCCCACTCCGAAGGAGAAACCTGGTCGGTGATGGCGATCTGGACCGTCTCCTCAACAACCTCGTCAATCCACTCGCTGGCCAGCTCCTTGCTGGAATCACCTTCGAGGATTCCAGATCGCCATTCGTAGATGACCTGTCGCTGTTTGTTCATTACCTCATCGTATTTGAGTACGTTCTTCCGGATCTCGAAGTTTTGCGACTCGACCTGACCTTGTGCCCGCTCGATCGACTTGCTGACCATCTTGGCCTCGATCGGCATGTCTTCCGGCATCCGCAGTCGCTCCATGATGGAGGAAACCCGCTCGCCCTGGAATCTTCGCATGAGATCGTCTTCGAGTGATAGGTAGAACCTCGACTCACCGGGATCACCCTGCCGACCCGATCTTCCTCGGAGCTGATTGTCGATACGGCGGGATTCGTGGCGCTCGGTGCCGACCACGTACAACCCACCGGCAGCGACAACTTTGCGATAGCCCTCCTCGAGCTCCGTGCTGTAGCGGGCAAACGCAGCTTCGTAGCCTTCCTTGTACTCAGGAGATTCGGGCACGAGGCCCTGGCGCTTCATCTCTCCCTTGGCCAGTTCGTCGGGGTTACCACCGAGGCGGATGTCGACGCCCCGCCCGGCCATGTTGGTCGCCACGGTCACCGCGCCCAAGCGACCCGCCTGGGCGATGATGTCGGCTTCACGCGCATGGTGCTTGGCGTTCAGCACCTCGTGTTTGACGCCGCGCTTGCGAAGCATCGTCGAGAGACGCTCGCTCTTCTCGATTGAGACAGTACCGACCAGAGACGGTTGCCCCTTCTTGCTTCGTTCGGTGAGGTCATCGATAAGGGCGTTGAACTTGGCGTCCTCAGTCTTGTAGACGAGATCGGGTTCATCGATCCGAGCAATCGGTTGGTTGGTCGGAATCTCCACGACCTCAAGTCCGTAGATCTCCGCAAATTCCGCCGCCTCCGTCTTGGCAGTACCCGTCATCCCGGCGAGCTTCTCGTACATGCGGAAGTAGTTCTGCAAGGTGATGGTCGCCAGCGTCTGGTTCTCTTCCTTGATCTTGACGCCCTCTTTGGCCTCAATCGCTTGGTGCAACCCCTCCGAATAGCGACGTCCGTCCAGTACCCGTCCGGTGAACTCGTCGACGATCTTCACCTCGCCGTTGTCGATCAGATAGTCGACATCCTTCTTGTACAGCACCTTGGCCTTCAACGCCACATCGAGATGGTGGACGAGATCGACGGCGGCGAAGTCGTACATGTTCTCGACACCGAGGATCTCTTCGACGCGGGTAACACCGTCCTCGGTTGTGACAACCTGACGCTTTGCCTCGTCGATTTCATAATGTTGATCGACTCGGAGCCGATCAACGATCCGCGAGAAGTCACGGTAATACTTGGCAGTGTCGGCCACCCGACCGGAGATGATCAGCGGCGTTCTCGCCTCGTCAACGAGGATGGAGTCGACCTCGTCGACAATGGCATAAGCGTGCCCTCGCTTGACCATATGGTCGACCCGCATCGCCATGTTGTCGCGCAAATAATCGAACCCGAACTCGTTGTTGGTCCCATAGGTGATGTCGGCACCGTAGGCCGGGCGTCGTTCCTCAGGAGTCATCGCCGACTGAATGAGCCCGACTTCGAGACCGAGGAAACGGTGAACCCCGCCCATCCACTCCGCATCGCGTGAAGCCAGGTAGTCGTTCACTGTGACAACATGCACGCCACCGCCGGAGAGGCCGTTGAGGTAGCACGGAAGGGTAGCGACGAGCGTTTTCCCCTCACCGGTCTTCATCTCAGCGATCATGCCGCGATGGAGAGCGCCCCCACCGATCACTTGCACATCGAAGGGGCGCATACCGAGAACCCGCCGTGAAGCCTCACGAACGACCGCGAAAGCTTCCACTTCCAGATCATCGACGGATGCCCCGTTGTGCAATCGCTGCCTGAAGTCGTCGGTCTTCGCCCTCAGTTCGACATCGGTCAGCTTTTCGATTGTTGGCTCGAGGTCGTTCACTGCCGCCGTCAGAACCTCGAGATCGGAAAACGCTTTGCCTTCGCCGACGCGAAGTATTTTGCTGAGAATGGACATGAGTTACCAATCATATCGGTGGTAGGCGCTACTGAGGTCGTCGTGCCTCCGGGTCAGGAATTCTGATACCCGGCGACCTCGAGAAGCGCCGCCGGATCGAGTCCGGCTCCAGCCGGTGTGAGTTGATCCACAACCGTCCTCCCGATCATCGAGAATGGCTCGGGAATCTCGAGCGAGGCGCCACCGGCGGAACGAACCAACACCACATCCGGATGGTCGGCGGCCTCGTTGTTGTTTCTGGTCACCATGACAAGTTCGCCGCCTGCCAGCTGCAATAGTGAACCGGTCGGGTACACCCCGACCATCTTTATGAACGCGTGCACCATGTTCGGGTCGTAGAAGGTCCCTGCACCCTGTAGCAGTACTTGAAGAGCCCGATTGGGCGTCTCCGCCCGACGGTAGGAACGACGGGTCGTGAGTGCGTCGTAGGTGTCGGCAGTGGCTACCAGTCGGCTGAAGAAGTGCCGTTCGCGGTCATAGACGAGCGACGGGTAACCCTGACCGTCGAAGCGGGCATGATGCTCAAAAGCTACGACGGCAGCGATTTCCTGGCCGGGAGCGGCAGCCGCCAGGATTGCGGCGGCACCTTCTTGAGGATGGAGCTTGATTTCTGCCCATTGTTCAGGATTCAAACGACCCGGATACTGCAGAGTCGATGCCTGGACCCTCACTTTGCCGATGTCGTGTAGAAGCGCGCCGACTGCCAATAGCTTGAGTTCGTCCTCGGGCAATCCAGCGAGCCTGGCGAGCGCAATCGACAGGATGCAGACGTTCACCGAGTGATAAAAGGTGTACTCATCGTGGCTCTTCATCGTCGAGAGGAGCAACGAAGCGCTTGGTTGAGCAAGCGTGTGTTCGACCAGCTGCTCGACTGCCCACGTCGCACCAGTGAGATCGAAGCCTTCATCGACCTCCAGAGCCATCGTGACTCCTCGGAGAACATCCAACGAGCGAGCGTACGACCTGCGGAGACCGGAGATCGCCTCATCGGACTCGAGTTCCGCCCTCGTGAACGGCCCTTCGTTCAGCCGGATGGTGCCACCGGCCGGAATATCACCCGACAGGCCGGCTGCAAAACCAGCGAGGTCGTAGACGTCACCTTCAGATACCGGGTACTCGAAGGAAATGGATTCGATCCCACGACTCTGCAGGTCCCGGAGAAGCTTGTTGTACTCCAGCGAGGCATGGGCCAGGAGGCTCCGATTCTCGTAGAGCGAATCACCGAGAATCGACAGCACCACCTCACCAACGGTGTCCTTGCACAGGCGGTTTGCATTCTCCCGGAGCTTTCCCAGAACTTCCGCGGTCGCCGGATGGTCGAGTGGGTACAGAGCCAGTTGGGTGGTAGCGGCCCGCAGCTGACCGAGAACATCCCGCGATATCCGTTCGCTCATCCCTGGCTTCCCTTCAATGCATCCCTGGCCGAGCGTCTGAGAGTACGCGTCGACGCCGAGAAGCTGAATCGCTTGGCGGCTAGTTGCTCGAGTGCCGCACGAGTCTTGGGACTCGATCTCTCAGAGAGGAGGTCCACGACCCGCTGCTTCTCGGCCAGATCCAGGCTACGACGGTCCAGGGCAGCCACCAACACCCGCTCGGCAGCATCGCTCTGCTGGGTCCCGAGCAGCGCAATCGCGGTTTGCCGAATGCTTGGATGGTCATCGCCGAGTGCAGTCTCGAAGAACGGTACGGCTTCATCGCCAAGCATCGCCAGACCACGCAACGCCTCGAGGCGCACACGATGATCAGCGTATGAGAGAACCGGGCGCATCGCCCGGATCGCATCGCGGTCACCTGTGTGTCGAAGAACGATCACGATATTGCGGACGAGATACCAGCGCGGATCGCTTAGACGGGCGGTTAACGGGTCGGGATCATCTGTTGCGACTTCGGACAGCATGTCGACGAGCATCCGTCTGCGTGCTGCATCCTGTTCCTCGGCGAGAATGTCCACCAGCACATTTACCGCGCTCGTACCGAGCGCCTTGAGGAGTCGCACCGCCGGGCCCGCCTCTCCACCTTCGGTGGCCGTCTGCACTACCGCACTCATGATCTCGGATGAGGAGATTTGGGCAAGGGCCTCCTCGACTTCCGGCCGCCGGTGATCGGCAAACGTGCTCGCATCCATGACAGCTCTAAGCCACAACTCCGCTCGCCGATACTGACCGCGGCGAACTGCCGTACCTACCTTGCCGATCCAGATTCGCATCAACCGGCGAAAGCGGTCATCGCGGTCTTCGGCGAACAACAACCCGCGGAAGACCTCCAGCGCGTGATAGAAGAAGTGTTGGGGATTTGGGAACTCCGACTGCAGTGCTTCAACAAACGAAGACTCGTCGACCCCTGAACCAGCCAGATCGCGCAACCGTTCGTGGACACTGACGGCAGCTACTTCTCTGGCAGCCTGAACAGCGTCGGTGGTCTGGATCAGTTCCAACAGTTCCTCCGGACGGCCGTCAACACGATCCGTCGAAACTCGCGCATAGTCGAGCAGCAAAGCAAGGCCTGATGGATCAAGACTCGGAGCAAGCCGCGCCAACTCGTTCCCTGCGAACTGATCCAGGAACGCTCGTTCAGAGTCGGATTCCTGTCGATTCAGAAACCTGGTGAATACCGCCATGCTGGCCGGCGTTGGCAGATGGAAGAAGGTCTCAACGAACGCTTTCACTACCTCTTCCCGGCCCTGGTAATCGTCGTCATCCACGAGTACGAGGGTCGCCTGGTACTCCTCGAAAAACAGATCAGCCAGTTTTTCCGGGTCACCACCCGCCTCTTCCACCAGGGCGGCAGCAAACTCCTTCGGGTCGGAGCCTCGATCGATGATCGACTGAACGCGATCGTCTCGATCGACCACCTCCTCCTCGACGAGCGTGCGTAGCTGCGAACGTTGGATGACCGAGATGCTGGCAACACCGTCTCGCCTCAGAGCAGCCGCCACGCCGCCGGAGGCTCGGACCGATTCCTCTTCCTTGGCCAGCGAACCAAACAACTTGGCGATGTCCAAAGCACCCGGTGAATCCTCGAACCGAATCGACTCGATGTGATGGACGTAGCAACGTCGGGCAAGACGTTCTGCTCCTTCACGCTCCGTTTCCACCTCATCACCCTCTGAGAGGAAATGCGGACCCTCGACCTCGATGGTCATATCCGGCTCAACCACCTCGCGGAGCGTTTCGACAGCGCGCCGAAACGCAGGTTGCGTTTCAGGATCGGGATAGAGGCTATGAACCGTCCACGCCGTACCCAGCGCCTCAACGGCGACCACCTGCGGACGACGCTCTACTTGCATCAGTCGATTTGAATTAGGTCTTCACGCAAGGCGTACATCACAGCTTCGCCGCGCGAATGCAATCCGAGTTTGTCCAGGATATTGCGAACGTGGTTCTTGACGGTGTTTTCTGAGATATAGAGCATCTCCCCGATCTCTCGACTCGTCCGGCCCTGAGCCACAGCCTGAAGAACCTCGATCTCTCGACCGGTGAGCGCCGGCTTTCGGCCGACAACCACATCCCGATGCCTGAGCATCTGCGCGACGGTCTCGAAGAGCTTCATTCCCATCGCCGGCGAAATGACCGCTCCCCCAGTCATCACGTCCTTCATCGCCGAGACGAGGTGAGGAAGCGGCGTCGTCTTCGTGATGTAGCCAACGCTGCCCGCCTTGATCGCCTTCAGCAGGTCTTCCTCCGATTCGCTGGCAGTAAGCAGAACCACCTTGGTTTCGGGAGCAGCGGCAATGAGTTTGTCTACGACTTCCAGACCGGAAATCCCCGGCATCAAGACATCCAGGACGATCAAATCAGGCTGTTGCTCCTTGGCGACCTGGACGCCGGCCAGGGCGCCTTCGGCTGTGCCAACGACCTCAAAACCTGCATTTTCCAGCGCGGCCGACATGCCGGCAGTGAAGAGCGGGGCATCGTCAATGATGATTACGCGCGTCATGCCGGCTCTATCAATCCGAGGGCGCCATCGCGTCGGCGGTAGAGCACGCTGGGCATGTCGCTTTCTGCGTTCTGGAAGAAGAAGAAACTATGCCCGAGTAGGTCCATCTGCAGTGCGGCCTCCTCCGGCGTCATCGGCTTCATCACGAACTGCTTCACGCGCACAATCACAGGGCCATCATCCGGCTCGTCCTCGACGGACGCGAAGCCGAGGTCCTCACCCTTCCGACCCTTCCGCGAACGTTGTACAAGTCTTTCTTTCAATCGGCGAAGTCGCTTCTCCATCTTGTCGACGGCGATGTCGAGAGCCGCTTCGGCGGATTCGGCGGTCGACTCGACGCGCATCATCTGGCCGGCTGCGCGACTCGTGACTTCAACCTTGAATCGTCCCTCTGCGACTCGACGATTCTGCGCTTCGGTGAACTCGACATCTGCATCGAGCACGCCATCGAAAAAGCGACCGGCGTGAGAAACCTTGCTCTCGGCCATCTCACGAAGTCGCTCGTCCACCTTGGTATTTCTACCGCGGACTCGAACTTCCACGCTCTACCTCCGATCTATGGACCCGGCCGTTGACCGGCTCCATCCTCACCTAGGAGACTAGTCACCTTTAGCGCGCGGGTGGCGGTAACCGCACCAACGACCAGGTCACCCAATTCTCGTTCTGCTGCCTGCAATGTCGACCCGGTGGTAACCACGTCGTCGACAAGGATTATCGGTTCATTTGTGGGCCTGCTGAAGAACATTGGCGGATGTCTTCTGGCCGCATTCCTGCCGGTGTGAGTACGTGTCCAAAGAGGCGCCGACAGCACCCTTGCCACGATGCGACCGGTCAGTGTTGCCAACTCCTTCGCCAGGACCAGGGCCGGGTCCACCCCGTATCGCAGGCGCCTGACTCCGGAGCGAGGAACCGGGACCAGAATGCCTGGGCCACCGTCAAGGAGCGGCATCATCGCTTCGGCCAACCACCTCCCAGCCGGTTGGAGCGATTCGAACTTGATCCTGTGCACTAGGCGACGTGCCGAGAACTCATGGCGGAACGCCGACCTCACGAGTAAACCCGATTCGAGACGTTGAACTCCACCAGAACGAAAGTCGGCTAGACACGCCGGACAAACACTGCGTTCACTCCAGCTGCGGCAAGACAAACAGACCATCAATCGAAGATACCCCGTCGAAGTGACAAGAATCCGACATCCGAGAGCCTCTCGAGCCAACGGCCAAAGGCCAATGGCCAATGGCCAATGGCCGCGAAGCTATGTCCCCTCTTGCCAGGAGGCCAGATAGGCCCTTTGCTCGTCGGTGAGTTCCTCTAGGCCCCCGCCCATAGTCGCGAGCTTGATGGAAGCCACCTCTTCGTCGAGTTCCTTAGGCAGGGTATAGATCTGCGGCGACAGGGTGCCGGCATTGCTGATGAGCCACTCGGCTGCCATCGCCTGATTGGCGAACGACATGTCCATCACGTCTGCGGGATGGCCTTCCGCTGCTCCCAGGTTCACGAGACGACCTTCGGCTGCGACGAACAACGTGCGCCCGTCGGCAAGCTCGAACCCTTCGAGATTCTCACGGGCCGGACGCCTGGACACCGCCATACCGGCCAGTGCTTCGAGGTCGAGCTCAATGTCGAAGTGACCCGCATTGGAGAGAATGACGCCGTCTTTCATCCGCTCGAAGTGGCGACCACGCAACACATGCTTGTTACCCGTCACCGTCACGAACACATCTCCAATCGACGCAGCATCGTCGGCCGTGAGTACCTGATACCCGTCCATCGCAGCTTCGAGTGCGCGAATCGGATCGACCTCGACCACAACGACTTTGGCCCCAAATCCGTCGGACCTGTCGGCAACACCTCGCCCGCAGTCTCCGTAGCCAACGACGACGACCGTGGAGCCTGCCAGCAGGACATTGGAAGCTCGCAGAATTCCGTCAATCGCGGACTGCCCCGTTCCATAGCGGTTGTCGAACAGGTGCTTGGTCGCGGAGTCATTTACAGCGACCACAGGCAACCGAAGCGTCCCATCTTCGGCCATGGCCCGCAGCCGGATGACGCCCGTCGTTGTCTCTTCGGTGGATCCAACTGGATTCAGTTCAGTGCGGTCGGTGTGGAGGATCGTGGCCAGGTCTGCCCCATCATCCATCGTCACATCGGGTTCTGCATCGAGCACCGCGTGGATATGGCTGTAGTAGCGGTCGGGATCCTCAGCCCTCACTGCGAACACCGGAATGCCGTCCTCGACGAGTGCCGCGGCAACGTCATCCTGTGTTGAGAGTGGATTGCTGGCACAAAGAAGAGGCTTCGCCCCGCCGTCGCGGAGGGCCAGCATCAGATTGGCAGTCTCAGCCGTCACGTGGAGACAGGCAGCGACTGTCCTCCCCTCGAGGGGACGCTCAGCTCGGAAGCGCTCGCGCAAATTCTCCAGCACCGGCATCCGCCGTCCTGCCCAGGCAATTCGCTGGGCTCCGATTTCGGCAAGTGCCGGATCGGCGATATCGAATTCCATCGTTCTTTCCTTCACAATCGATTCTTCAGTTCAGTCAACACGTCGACAGGCCCAGGATCGATCCCGGCTGCCTCGGCAACGAGTACAGAGACGAGATCTCCAACCAGGCCCAAACTGGCGGCGCGGGCGAGCGGGGATGCGCCGGTCGACCACACCTCACCTCCGACGAACGATCCGTCTCCGAGAAGATCGGACGTTAGCGCGAAGCGATGAGAGATCTCAGGCCGTTCGCCCTTGTCCCGCAACATGACGATGCCCGAAGATTCTCCAACATCATGATGGGACGCAGCCCAGCCGACCAGTTCGTTGTGGTCGAGTTCGGGAATGGTCGACCAGTAGGCAGGTGTCTTTGCGTTCTCGTGCATTTGCTTTGCCCAACGCTGCGCGGCCACTTCCGCAGGTCCGCTCGAGCCCCAGATGACCGGCAGTCGTCCGGAGAGGTTGGCAGCGATCTCGCGCGCAAGGTTGCGCGTCTCCTCATCTGCCAGCATCTCTTCCATGAGGTCCGCCGCTTCCGCGAGCATCGTTTGCGTCTCAGAAAGCCCCGTGGAACGACCGACCAGCCGTAGCACCGCACCGACCAGATACCCGAGCGCTGCTCTCGGTTGCAGCCCCGACGGAACCACTAGTCGTGGAAGATCTCTGTTATCCGCGATTGCGATCGCCTCCCCGCCCGTCGAAATGACGGCAACTGGAAGCTCCAGGTCGATCGCCTCTCCTAGAGACGAGAGCGTCTCTGCCGTGTTCCCGGAGTAGGAAACTGCAATGACGAGTGGGCGCGCCGAGGCAGCCCATTTAGGCAGCCCATAGTCCTTGTGGATCCTCACATCGACCTGCGTCTCGGCGACCGCAGCCTGGACGAAGTCGCCCGAGATTCCCGACCCACCCATCCCGCAAACAAGGATTGTGGAGGAAGGAGGTATCGCCGGGGTATCGAGGGTTGCAGCCCACCGGTACTGCAGTGGGAGGCTCTCGATCATCGACCACATCAGCTCGATCTCTCAGCTTCTTCGATCAGCATCACAGGTATGCCGTCTGTGACCGGGTAGCGAAGCCCACATTCGGTGCAATCGAGCTTCGAGTCGGCCGTATTCTCGGTCAACTCTCCATGACAACTCGGACAAACGAGGATGGCCATCAGTTCGGGAGCAACGAGGCCTACCGGAGCAGGGTCGCTGAGCGAACGGATCTCAGAAACGAGCGAGTCGACCGCGGCGCCATCCGGTCCTTCGGCGTTCAGCCGCAGCACCGGCTCTGTGTTGGAGGGGCGCAGATTGAGCCAGCGGTCCGGCCATTCGATGGTTAGCCCGTCGGTCTTGTCGATCGATGCATCTGAATAGTGCTGCTCAACGGATTCCAGGACCGCCGCCTGATCGGAGACGCTGAGATTGATCTCGCCGGAAGCTGCGTACGGCTCAACCTCGTTGCGGAGTTCGGACAGCGAACGCCCCGATTCTGAGAGGATCTGCAGCAACACCAGCATGGCCAGCATGCCCGAGTCCGCCCTGTAGTTGTCGCGGAAGTAGTAGGGGCCGCTGTGTTCTCCCCCGAAGATCGCCCCCGTTTCCGCCATTATCTGTTTGATATATGAGTGTCCGACCCTGGTGCGGATCGGAGTACCTCCGGCCGCCGAAACCAGTTCAGGCACCGCGCGGCTGGTGATGAGGTTGTGCACGATCGTTGCCCCGGGTTCCCGAGCGAGAAACCACCTGGCAATCAGGGCGGTGGTTGTGCTCCCCGAGAGAGGTTTCCGCTGATCGTCGATAAAGAAGGCTCTGTCGGCGTCGCCGTCAAACGCTACTCCCAGATCCGCCTGCTGATCCTCCATCAAGGCGATCAGGTCTACGAGATTCTCGGGGTTGAGGGGATCGGCGGGGTGGTTCGGGAAGGTTCCGTCTGGTTCGAGGTAGAGGGGGATGAGACTCGCCCGGATTCGAGAGAAGACCTCAGGCAGGACCACACCGGCCATTCCGTTGCCACCATCGACCGCAACTCGGAGTCCGGCGATGCCAGGACCGTCGACAATCGAGAACAAATGGTTGATGTAGTCGGCCGTCCCCTCGAACGCTGCGATGGAACCGACGGCCTCTGACGGTTGCAACCCGGCCTCGGCAATGGCACGGATGTCTTGAAGACCGGTATCGTGCCCGACCGGCGCCGCGCCCTCGCGGCAGAGCTTGATTCCGTTGTACTCGGGTGGATTATGCGAGGCAGTGATCATGGCACCCGGTACGTTCTCGCTGCCCGAGACGAAGTAGACGGTATCGGTGGCGACCTCTCCGAGATCGAGAACATCCACACCTTGTGCGGCGATCCCTTCCATGAACGCACCTGCTATCGACGGCGACGACTCTCGACAATCGCGCCCGACTGCAATCTTCCCGGCCCCGGCGAATTTGGCAAATGCTGCTCCGATGCGACCTGCTCCTTCAGCATCGAGTTCTCCTGTGTCGGTGCGGCCGCGAATGTCGTAGGCCTTGAAAATCTTCTCGTACTCGCTCATTGGACCCTTTCCGATCGCAATCCAGATTGTAAGGCGCATTTGCATGCCCCGGAACGCGTACACTTCGCTGGCTCATGCGCCATATCTCGATCGTCATTCCCGTCCACAACGAGGCTTCGTTTCTCGAAGCTGCCTGTGATCAATTGCTCCCGGGTCTGGCGTCCATCGATGCTCAGGTTTCCGTTCTACTGGTAGAAAACGGATCCACCGACGAAACGCTGGCAATCGCTAGACGCCTGCAACACCCGTCACTGTCGGTCATTTCACTGGCCGAGGCCGATTATGGAGCGGCAATGAGAGCCGGATTCACCGCGGCTGCAGACTCCGACTGGGTAGTCAACTTCGACATCGACTACTTCTCGGTTCCGTTCGTCGTCAACCTGTTGGATTCCGCCTCCGACGTGGTAATTGCCTCGAAACGGGCTCCGGGATCTGATGATCGACGATCCGTGTTGCGCCGGACCGGGACTCTTACGTTCAACATGCTCCTGCGTTTGCTGTTCGGCTCCCACGTCTCCGATACACATGGGATCAAGGGGTTCCGCGGTCAGGTTATCCGGGAGTTGGTTCCAAAGGTCATCAGGGACCAGGACCTCTTTGATACCGAGTTAGTGCTTCGGGCCGAGAAGGCCGGCTTCAGAATCACAGAGGTCCCGATCGTGGTCGAGGAACTTCGTGCCGCGCGCTCGTCATTCATCCGCAGGGTGCCGAGGACTGTCTCAGGATTGATTCAGCTGCGCCGTTCCTTGTCAATGGAGCGCCGGAACACGAGGTCTCGATAGCCGGCGTACTTGGGAAAGAGAACGACGACGACCGCTGCGAACTTGGCGAGGTTGAGTTGCAGCACCGTCAACGGCCCCCAGAGCACCTGAGCGCCCTCGACGATGGCAAGCGTCGCCGCCAGCGCCAAGGTGTTCACCACATAGAAGGCCCCGGTTTCCCGCCCCGACCCCCAGGAGCCGTCGAGTTCGAACGTCCAACGCCGGTTCAGTATGTATGAGAAGGCAGTCGCGCCGATGTACGAGAGGCTGACCGCCACCGACGCCTCCCAACGCTCATCCGGAAGCACCAACAAGAGAATGTTGAAGATGCCGAAGTCGACGATCGTGTTGAAACCTCCGACCAACCCCAACCGAATGAACTGCCTGAGCGACTCCTTCGTCATGAAAGTCTTCAGATACTGCTTCATGATCGTCGCAGCCGGCGCCAGGCAAACGGCAAGGTGATCGCCAGTCCCAACAGAGTCAACACAATCCCGATCCACTCCGCCGGGAGACGACGAAAAGTCAAGTCCACTTGTTCCTGGGTTGGAACCACCACCATCAATGATGGCGTAGCTCTGAAAGGACCTTCCGCTCCCTCAGCGATCCAGTTAGGGAAGTATGAGACCTTCACCAGGTGCGGCAACCCCACGGCGGAGGTCGTGAACGAGATAGTGTCGTTTGTGATCTCCACATTGGAAACTGGTTGGTGCTCGCCGAGCGGCACCAATGGCAAATCGTCGAGTCGCTCGATTCGCGGCCAATCGGCCGGGCCATCCGTAGTCACCCACCTATCAAGCAACTCGATGTCCTCGTACCAGTCAAAGGCGAGATCACCAAAAGGCTCCCTGCGCTCTTCTCCCGTGACGATGGCGCGCGGAACTCCAAGGAATCTCGAAAAGAGGCTGCTGCCGCGACCGTCCTCGTACACGGCCGGTTGAAAAGCTGCTACCTCAACCAGATCGTATGCAGGCAGTTCAAAGACACGGAAAGGATCACTCGCCGCCACCTCCTTGAAGATCTCGGGTTTCGATGCAGTCTCGGCCAGGGCATCCTCACTGAATGCGACGTAGTAGCGGACTCCATAAGTCTCCAGATGCTGAACGCCCCGATCGAAGTCGAAGGTGTGATACCGAAGTCCCGGGATCGGGTTGGACGGTTTCTTGCTCATCTCGGCCGCGTTCAAAAAATGGAACGGCGTTGTGAGCGAGGACTCGAAAAACAGTCCTTCCATCGATGGGTGTCCCTCGGACCAATATGGAAACAGCATCAACGACATCGAGGTGCCGTATCGATCCAGATATTCGGAGTCGACCTCCCACTGAATCCGGCCGTCCGGAAGACCATCGATCGTCTCCATGAGCGATTGATACTCGGGCCAGGGTGCTTTGCCTTCGTATCCCGAGTAATTCCATCTCGCCCATCCGGAAAGGAAGGCGATGCCGAGTCCGCCGGCGGAAGCGAAACCAACCGATCCGGCAAGAACCAGGACTATCACCGTGCGCATCTCGAACGCGAAGACCATCGCTGTCAAGGCCGCCACCGCCAAGGCGCCGGCGACAATCATCGCCGTTCCCGTATTGCCGGGTTTGCCGAGTGCTGCGACGCCCCCCATCAGCAACGCGACCACTACTAGACCGGTAATCGGTTTCCACACGGCAACCGATTTCGGAAGCCTCCTCGATGCCCCGACGGCCAGCATTCCCACTGCAATTCCGGCAAAGAAGGACAACCCGAAGAACCAGTACGGCAACAGCCTGCCGTTCCAGAGCTTCCAAGGATCGTCGGCGAAGGCGACCGGCAGCCAGTAGTAGATGAACGGCAGCAGGGTCAGCCCTACTACAGGGACTGCGCGAGCGGTCTTGCGCACAGCCATGACCATCCCGACGATCGCAAGTGCGAAGATCGGCCAGATCTCAATCGGGAACAACTCGTCCCATGTACTCAGAGGGGACCAGGCCATATCGGCGGTCAGTCCGAAACGAGCGAGCAGGGGAAGTGCCCAGAAGCCCGCCACCGCGAACCCTGCCAACCATGTGAACACCACACGACCCGCTGCCCGCCGCCACACGAGCATGGTGAGGGTGGCAATCACGATCACAATCGTGGTGATGATGTGGCTGAGGGCGGTCAGACCGAGAACTAGTGCCGCCACCGGCAGGAGCGACGGATCGTCCCTCAATCCCCGGATGAGGAGTCCGAAGTAGACCAGCGACAGGGCGAATGACCACGAAAACGAGAACTCACCGGCGAGCGACGAGGCAATGTTGGCGCCATAGATCGTGAAGCTCTCGATGAAAACGAAACTCCCACCGGCAGCGCCGGCTGTGGTCGCCACAGCTCTGCTCATGCCGATGGACCTGGCCAGGTAATAGGCAGCAGGTGGGGTTGCCAACAACCCCATCACGGTGACCATTTTGAAGGCCGCTCCATAGGGAATGAAGACGTCGAGTAGCACGATCACGAGCGAAGGAAGAGGGAAGTAGAAATAGAAGATCGGGAAGCCGGCAAACCAACTGTTGCTCCATCCCAGGATGTTGCCCGAAGGCAACAGCTCGTCACGTAGGAAGGCCGGTCCCAGCACATGAGCGCCCATGTCACCCCCGGCGGGAGTGCTGGCGCTGAAGATGAGCTGAGGTTGCATCACGCCGAGGATCAGCAGGCTGACAATCCCCACTCCAACCAGAGGTACCCAACCGGGAATGGGATCAGACTGACGGCCGGGGGCGTGACTCGTTTGAGTCATCTAGAAGCCCAGTCCGCTCAGGTGGTGGGCTTGCGGGCGAGGTCCAAGACGTCGCGCAGATCGATCAACTCACCGTCACGGTCCCACCACTTCTCGTCACATTTGTGACATGAGAAGAAGTCAACTTCCGTACCATCGGGAAGCTTCTGATGAATCTCGATCACTTCGTCAACGGCACAGCGGGGACACTGCATGTCGGAGACGTCCTTCCTTCAACCCAAACGAAGCACAAGAATAGTCGCTGTCGCGAGAAAACTCACCCCTCCTCGAGCAGCTTCCCCACATAGCGGCTCTTCCGCCGTCCACCTTCCGTCCAGTACGCGTACCAATAGGGGCCATGTGGACAGCGTGTGCAGTTTCGTTTGCCGCATTTGACGGCCTGTTGACGCAACTTGACGTCGGCAGGGGCCTCGACGGAGAGGACTCCGGTACGTTCCAGATGTGCTGTCGCGAGAATCAACAGTCTTCTGAGTTCGTGCTCATCGAGGTCCCGAACAGCGTCGATGAGATCCCGATCTAGAGCCACGACTGCTCAGGCGACCTCGAGCGGAGCGAAAAGGCGGGCGGCGGTCCGACGATCGGTGAGCGTCCAGCCGAGTGGAGGGGTCATCCGGTCGGAGTGCTGACCGCACATCATGTAGCCGGCACCGGGGGGCATTCCCTCCTGGATGTCATCCAGCCAGATAGCCCGCTCGCCGTAGTCGTAGGACATTATCGACGCCGCAGGGGTTCCACATCGAGCACACGATCCAATCATGGCCGCCAAGTTAGGCGGCCGAAGGTCAAGTACCAAGGATTTCGTCTTACCCACACGATCGCGCGTAAGACGATTTTGTTATTCAAGCTTCCAGCGGTCGGCTTTCAGCCGTCAGCTTTGGGACGAGGCAATGGGCAAAGCTCAGAGCTCACGGCAGGGGGACCGGCGCCAGGTAGGCGACGGCTGAGTCGCGAGTCATGCTTGCGCCGATCGTGATCGGGGCCGTCGCCTGGATGAAGAAGCCTGAAGCGTCCACCGCGGGCAGCCTGATACTCCGCGAAGATCCGGCTGCCACTGCAACCTTCTCAGAGCGATCGGTGCCATTCTCATTGAGAGCCGCCCAGGTGACCGTGACTTGAGAAGCGGACGTGTTGAGGATCCACAGCTCGTTGCGCGCCTCCGGCACAGAGCCGAGACCGGGAACCAGCCAGGTTGAGGCAAGGGTATGGGCTCCGCCGGTGGCGGCCCGCCCAACCTCGCTTTCACCAACGATGACGGCTCCAACGAGGCCATCGGCCCGCACCTCGAAGCCGGACGGCTCATCGAACAAGTCTCCCAGCGGGATCCTCGCATGACGACCGGGCTCCAAAATCCCGCTCGCCACGTCGACTTCAGAGGTACGCACGCCGTACCTGTCCAGCGCGTAGCCGACATCGAGAGCTGTTGGATTGGAGAGCACGAGGAAAGGTTCAAGACCTCCGGCGGATACAAGCGGGAACTCCCAACGATCAGCTCTCTCCACGCCCGTCCACAATGCCTGATCCTCTGTTCCGATCTGCAGAAACGCAGGTATGACTACGCCCTTCTCGACTTCGATCGTCGCCGCCAGCGAACCTCGCAGCGGAAGGAGAGAGGACATGTCGATGGTCCGCCAACTGCGGGCATTGACGCTCAATGCATCGAGGCTCTCCTCCGGCTCGAATCCGCCCTCGCTTGTCATGACGACATTGACTCGCGCATCTTCCGGGAACGGATTGAAGAGCTGTAGCTCGAGGAGATCACCGGCTTGCGTAGACCCCCCAGGTAGCACCCAGATCTTCGGGATTGAGGCGGCACATCCGGACCCCACAAGCATCGTTTCGCCAAACGCCACCACGCCGACAGAGGCATCAGATGTGAACTCGACTACCGAAGGCATTTGACCCTCAAATGGCATCGAACCGAGTCCAAAGGTCACCCCGGCGAGACCCTCGAGACTCAGCTGTCGAGTATCGCGAATCTCGCCAGCCGAAGGGAATGTGAGTATCGCAGCGGTCGAGTCGGCAGCCAGAACGGCGAGATGAGCATCCAGCGAACCTTCGGTGGACGCCCACGGACAAAAGGCGAACGCCTGAATCGAGGGCGCCACAATCGTGTCTGGAGTTGTCGTTGCCACCGGCTCCAGAGAATCGGGCTCCGGCATCAGGAATGCGGCGACCATCAGCCCCCCGACAATCAGCAGCAAGAGAAGGCGTTTCATCTTCGCTCCTTCCGTCCAGGGAGAGCCAGGATGATCAGCAGGACCAGCAACCCGCCGGCCGCCCATGCGTATGTGGCCTTCGCGCTATCTGGCCGGTATTCCGCTCGGCCGTCGGCCGCGGACACAGTGACGGCCCAGTCGGCAGCAGCGGGTTCTGGTTGCCAGCCCGAATCTGCGTTGACGGCGATCCGAACCCTCCCGCTCGCCGGCGGTCCAGTGAAACCGTCTCCGTCGGCGCTCCATGGTTCACCACCGACTTCGGTGGCCAGCGGGCTCAGAACCAGATTCTCATACACGCCGTCGAAGTCGACAAGAGGCAGCGGCTTCACGTCGAGTTTTGACGAGAGGGCTTCCTCGAGGGGCGACGGACCGACGAAGACCACCCAGCGAATCCCGAACGGCGCCAGCTGTTCCCCAGGCCTGAGTGACTGTCCTTGCGCTAGTTCGACGAGCGCGGCTCCCAGAGCCAGATCGCCCGCCAAGGCCGGGTGCAGATGGGTTTCGAGCGCGGTTGGTTCGGGTGCCTGGAACACTCGGTAGGAGATTTCTCCGACCGATCTGACATCACCGGGAAGGTTTTCGGGGGCACCAACTACGAGCACTCTGTCGGGACCATGGTCTGCCTGTCGAGCCGTCGTGAACTCCAAAGGCTGATGGAAATCATCCTGACCCAGCCCAAGTGCTCCGTCGCTGAGCACAAAGACGAGAGTCCCTGCGAGCGCCACGCCACCTACCAGACCCGGTGCCGCCAGAACCCGCCGCCACACCTGGTGGGAGGCGAGACGCCGCCCTGCATCGACCGCTGCTCCCGCCACTACCGCTAGTCCGATCGCGGCCACGACCAGACCGGCGACTGAGGGCTCAAACCCGCCACCGACGTCGGCGGTTCTGGCCGCGACTGCGCCGATTCCCACCAACAGACCGCCAACTCCGGCAACGGTTGCAGCAGTCCTCTCCCCCACCAGCAACGGAATGAGCAGCGAGATCCCAAACGCTACGACGGTCCAAAGCGGAGGATTCCAGTAATGCGAGCGACCAGACTCGAGCAGGAAATCGAAGTCGATGAATACGAGCCACGGGGCCAGAGCAGGCATTGCCAGCATCGTGGCACCAGCCGCTCTAAGGGGAGTCGTCCATCGACGCTCGTCGCCGAAGGCCCACCAGAGGATCGTGAAAAGAAGCGGCACCGGCAATGCAAGAGGGGCGAAGGCCGCCAGGATGAAGATCGGAAGCGAATCCCGTGCCAACCTCCTGATCCGCTTCATCGACCCGTCCGGCCAAGGGAGCAGGAACGTCGCCAGAGCGAATGGTATCGCCGCCAGCGCTGGAATCCCCGGCCAGAAGCCCGCTTCAGTCAGAGCCAGAGTCGCAGGCCCTCCAACGGCAACGAGCCCCGAGATCAAGCGACCACCGGTGCCGATCCCCAATAGGCGCATCAACCTGGAAGTACCGATGAACGTCAGCGCCGCACCGCCAACGGTCAACACCATCTCCGTGAGAGCCGGTCTCCCGAGCAAGATCAGCTGAGCGAAGGCAGACAGGCCTACTGAAGGGTGGAGCGGGCGGGGATTGCCAAGCTCGGCCGGATTCCATCCCCCTGCGTAGGCCATCAAGGTATCCAGCGCCGACTCGGGAAGGTGCAGGGAATAACCCGTGGCCGGCAACCGACCGAACACGATCGCTCGAGCGGCGATCAGCACCAACGCAACTCCGAGAACGCCCACGATGAAACCCGGCTGCTGCCAGATCTGGCGTCCACGCTGCATCATGTCTGCCATGGGAGCGGTCCGTCCTTCACCACCCTCTCCGCGAACCGCATCGGTGACGTCATCGCCGAGCAGCTTGAGCAACGAAGAGCCTCGCACCTGATAGCGAAACAACTCCGCATCTCCCAGCTGACGAGACCTATCGACAACCCGGCGGGCACTGAGCGTGGACGGCAACTTGATGAGATTCCACCACCAGGAACGGAGCACCTCAACGATCGACAACCGCGGCCCAATGGCAAGGCGAACCACCGCATCGAGCACGTCCACAATGGCACCGACCGGGATCAACCAGATAAGGGTCAAGAGACTGTACGACTTCAGAGACGAACGGATCCGCCCGGCCCGAGCGTGCCATCTTGGAGCGGAGTCACGGCATGAAGGCGCATGCAGGACTTCAGAAGATGGCACGACCACAACACGCCCGCCGGCGACCCGAGCTCGCTGAGAAAAATCAATCCCTGCCTCAAACGGGGGTAGGAGTCGGTCGGGACCTCCAAGGCCGCGCAACAGATCTCGACGAATGAGCACCGAAGCCCCAGGGGTGAAGGCGACATCGCGGACTACGTCGTATTGCTCCTGGTCGACTTCACCCTCGTCCAGGCCTGTGTACGGGATTCCAAAGACGTCGGTCGCCCCCCCTACCGATTCCAGCGTTTCTGGATGATCCATGTCGAGCAACTTCGATCCGGCCATCGATGCATCAACTCGAATCGATTCGGTGACGAGGGCTCCGAGGGCGTCCGGACGAGGTCTTGCGTCATCGTGAAGCAACCACACATGTGATACCTCCCGGTCGAGATCGTCCAGGAGATTGCGGAGATTGGGGTACCAATCGATACCTCGCCCCTCGGCCGCCGACCGAGCAGCCGGCGCATCGCCGATCACAATGACTCGCGACGGCTCATAGACTTGCGCAGACACGGCATCTAGAACCGCGCCGAGGTGGTCGCCGCTGTCGGCAGATACCGCCGCGACAACATTCGCTTGTACGGTGGAAGCGTCCGGCATGGGTGGACGCGTAGGAAGGGACATCGGTCCATTCTGGATCGGTCGGGCGATTGTCGCAATGTCGGCACAGCGGAAGGGGAACAGATGAGGCTGACAATGCTCTCCGGAGGGGTCGGCGGGGCGCGCCTTGCCAGAGGTTTGGCCGCGCTCGACGGCGTCGAGCTAACGGTGATCGTCAACGTGGGAGATGACGACGAACTCTATGGACTGTCGGTATCACCCGACCTCGATACCGTCACCTACACGCTCGCCGGCATAGAGGGCATACCCGGATGGGGCCTGGCGGACGACTCACACATCGTCATGAATCACCTCGAGGACTTCGGCGTCGATACCCGGTTCAAGATCGGCGATGGCGACCTCGCCACCAACCTCTACCGTACGATTCGTCTCCGGGATGGCGCCAGTCTGAGCCAGGTCACTGCCGAGATTACGGCCGTCTTGGATTTGCCGGCCAAAGTCCTACCGGCCACCGACCAGTCGGTCCGAACCGAAGTACTTACCGCGTCGAGGAAATGGCGGTCATTCCAGGACTATTTCGTGATCCGCCGCCACGAGGAGGAAGTCATCGATCTCCGCTTTGCCAAAGCCGCTGATTCCGAACCGGCCCCCGGCGTGATCGAGGCGATCGAGCAGGCAGATGCCGTCGTCATTGGTCCATCAAACCCTCCCCTTTCCATCTGGCCGATTCTGGCGGTTCCGCAGATCACCGATCGCGTTTCAGCAGCCCGGCGAGTCCTTGCCGTCAGTCCGCTCTTCGGCGGGAGAGCGTTGAAGGGCCCTGCCCATCTAGTCCTGGCTTCGCTCGGATTCCCGCCCGGGAACGAAGGGGTGATCGCCGCATACGACGGTCTGCTCAGCGACCTGATCATCGACCAGTCCGATGCGGCCGAGCGGGGAAGGCTCACTTCTCACGGGGTGAGTGTCCATGTCAGGAATACCCGATTTCCGGGAGCCAAGGTTGCGCAGGAATTCGGCCGATGGCTCATTGAACTCCTATGACGCTGCAGATTGTGCCGATCAAAGGGATCGGTGACGTGAATCCGGGAACCACGCTCGACACGGTCATCCTGTCGGCGATTGCAGGCTCAGGAGAGAACCTCGAAGGTGGAGACGTTCTGGTCGTCACGCACAAGATCGTCTCGAAGGCCGAAGGCGCGGTGCGAACGGGGGTCGACACTGATGCCGACTACCGGCGAGTGGTTGAAGATGAGGCAGCCAGAGTCATCCGGCGACGGGGCGATTTGGTTATCACCGAAACCCGCCACGGATTTGTTTGCGCAAACGCGGGTGTCGATCGATCCAACACCGCGGAAGGGACCGCAGTCCTGTTACCCGTGGATCCCGATAAGTCTGCCCACAAGCTTCGCATGCAACTGAACCGGGCAACCGGCGTGTCGATCGGTGTGATCATCAGCGACACGTTTGGGCGGGCATGGCGTCGTGGCGTCGTCGACTTCGCGATCGGGATCTCCGGAGTCCCCGCAATCGTCGACCACCGGGGTACGCCCGACATGTTCGGTCGGGTCATGGAGGCGACTGAGGTTGGAATCGCGGACGAGATAGCCGCCGCCGCCGACCTCGTGATGGGCAAGGCGAGCGGCATACCGGTTGCGATTGTCAGAGGGCTGACTACGGATGAACCGCCCGGGCGGGGATCAGACCTGGTGCGGAGACCCGACGAGGACCTGTTCCGATAGCGCCGTCGGATTGCGAGCGTTGAGACGTCCGGCTAATGCCGACCCTTGACCCAGTCGAGCGTTTGACTCAATCCCTCTTCGAGGCTCGTCCAGGCGCTCCAGCCGAGATACCGTTCGGGCGCAGCTGGGTCCAGGACGGACCGTTCGACATCTCCCGGCCGCACGTCGGCGATACGAGGGCCCCTGCGAAACCCGCCGAGCCCGGCTATCAGATCGAAGAGATCCGCAACCGAGGTTTCCACCCCCGTACTGATGTTCAGGTTTTTCCCGGCTGCCCTGGCCGCGGCTCGAAGGAAGGCGTCGGCGACGTCATCTACGTAGACGAAGTCCCGAGTCGCCTTGCCATCGCCGAAGATCGTCGGCTGTCTGCCCTCAGTCACCATCGCCGCAAACTCAGCCACCACTCCCCCTTCGCCGGAGCTCCGCTGGCGCGGCCCGTAGACGTTGGAAGGGGTGAGAGTCACGATCTCGATTCCGTACCGGTCCGCATACATTCGGGCATAGTTCTCGGCCGCGAGTTTGGATACGCCGTAGGGAGATTCGGGACGCCGAGCATACGACTCGCGAATCGGTAGTTTCGCTCCACTTCCGTAGGTGGCGGCCGACCCGGTTAAGACCAGCCGGGAAGCTCCTGCTCGACGGGTCGCCTCGAGCACGTTGATGGCACCCAGCACATTGATCTCAGCATCCTGGAGAGGACGAAGCACCGAGGCTGCTACCGATACCTGGGCGGCCAAATGGAACACTACATCCGGCTGGAACCGCTCAGCGACCGACACGAGGGCCTCATCCCGGATATCGACTGTGTGCAACTGGACCCGTCCTCGCCTGCGGGCTTGCTGCAGGTTGTCGGCGTGACCGGTGCTCAGGTCATCCACGACGAGTACCTCCCAAGACTCATCAACGAGCAGATCGACGAGAGCCGATCCGATGAACCCTGCCCCACCGGTGACCAGAGCCCTGGCAGCCGTACGGTTCACCGACCGATCCCGATGTAGCGGAATCCGGCGGCACGGGCAGTGTCGGGCTCCAGCATGTTGCGACCATCGACGATCGCGTCACCCGACATCGTTGCGAGAAGGGCCGGCAAATCAAGACCAGAAAACTCGGGCCACTCTGTCGCGATCAGAATGACGGCTGCACCCGTCGCCGCTTCCAGAACCGAGGCGGTCTGCTCAACTCCGTCCACCGGTGTTCGGACGGCCGGATCGTATGCACGAACCTTTGCCCCGGCATCGGTGAGCAATCTCGCTAGTTCAACAGCCGGTGAGCCTCGTAGATCTGCCGTACCCGCCTTGTAAGCCAATCCGAGCAAGGCGACTGTGGTCCCATTGAGGCCACCGACAGCGTTGTCTACCTTGTCGACCACTCTCCGGTGCTGGGCATCGTTGACCTCGATAACGCCTTCGAGCAGCGAGAACCGGTAGCCGGCCGACCTGGCTATGGCGGCGAGAGCTTTGGTGTCCTTGGGGAAGCAGGAACCGCCCAAACCGGGCCCGGGACGCATGAAGTGATGACCGATCCGGTCGTCGTACCCCATCCCCAGCAGCACGTCCTCGACATCTGCTCCCACCACCTCGCAGACATTGGCGATTGCGTTGGCGAACGTGACCCTTGTCGCCAGGTAGGCATTCGATGAATACTTGATCATTTCCGCGGAGACCGGATCCGTAACCACGACAGGGGCTCTGAGATCGCGATAGATGCTGGCCAGCACCTCACCTGCCGGCTCGGATCGCGTGCCGATGACGATTCGTCCGGGATGGAGAAAGTCATCCACGGCGGAGCTCTCAGCAAGAAACTCGGGGTTGGATGCAACTGCGACATCTTGCCTACCGATGGACAGCAAGCGGTCGCTCATGCCGTCCACGGTCCCGACCGGGACCGTGGACTTGAAAGCGAGGATCGCTCCCGGGTCCAGCCGCCCGGCGATCTCGTCTATGACATTCTCAACGATCGACAGGTCGGCGCTGCCGTCGGCGCTCTCCGGGGTCGGTACAGCAACGAAGACAACCCGTGCGCCCTCGACCGCTTCGATGTTGTCGGCAGAAAAGCTGAGCCGGTCGGCCTCGAGACCTTCCCGGACCAGATCCTCGAGTCCCGGCTCATCGAATGGCACAATCCCGTTGTTGAGTCCTCGTACACGATCAGTTGATTGCTCGCCGACGCTGACGGTGTGTCCAAGCGACGCCATTCCTGCCGCCTGCACCAGCCCCACGTAACCCGCACCGATGACACACAAACGCACAGAACTACTCCTATTGGTCAGAACGGCAGGCTAG
>CBDTUP010000003.1:0-22630 GCA_965363685.1 uncultured bacterium
CAAGCGCGGGGAACTTGCCATGCGGCAGGATGACGGTGTTGTCGTCCAGGTCGAAATCCAGGGCGCCGGATGTGAGGCCCAGAAGGGCAGCCTCTCCGCCCGGTTTCAGTGACTTGAATCCCTGATCGATCGCCCGCGGAGCGCCGGACATCTCGAGAAGAACGTCAACCCCTTCACTCTCCGTGACATCCATCACCTTGCCTATCACGTCGTCGCTGGTCGGGTTGACCGTGATGTCGGCACCCATCAGTTTGGCCATCTCTAGCCGGTAGTTGCTGATATCGCTGGCGATAATCAATCTGGCGCCGAGCGCCCTGGCCACCGAAATCGCCATCACTCCGACCGGACCACATCCGGTGACGAGCACTTTGCGGCCGGACACCGTCGGGACCGAGGAAGTGTGCACCGCGTTGCCGAAATTCTCCTGAAGAGATGCGATCGAATATGGCATATCGGGAGGATCCGGCCATGCGTTGTCGGCGGGAACGGCCACGTACTCTGCATATACCCCATCCCGGCCCACACCGAGGATCCGGGTGTTCTCACACAAGTGGCCCTTGCCGGTGCGGCAGAACGCACAACGATTGCAGACCACATGAGACTCAACCGAGACAAGCTGACCGATGTCGGGTCCATCTGCCTTGGCGCCCTTATCTACCACGATCCCGCACATCTCGTGGCCGACGACGATCGGCGGCGTGACGTGAGCTGCCGCCCACGGGTCCCAGTTGCGAATATGGAGATCGGTCCCGCAGATTGAGGTGGCCTTGACCTGTAGGAGCACCTCATCGGGTGCGACTTCCGGAACCGGAACGTCGATCATCTCGAGCCCGGGGGTGGGTGATGTCTTCACAACGGCTCGCATCGTTTCCAGGCTAACTGACCGACCGGCCCTGAATGTCATTGCCGGTATCAGGCTGTGGAAGAATGGAAATGATGACAGTAGAAACCGTTTCCAAATTCTTCGCGCTACTGACTGTGGCGGCGCTGGCCGGCTTGGTTGGCGTCGTTGTCGTGATGGTGTTGGCGCGCTGGTCGGCCGCCGTTGCGCGATTCCGTGACACCGCCATCGAGGTGTTGGCACCCGTTGCCCTCTGGTTCGGTGCCCTGATCGCAGCCGTGTCCATGGCCGGCAGTCTCTACTACTCGGAGGTAGCGGAGTTCGCCCCGTGCGACCTCTGCTGGTACCAGCGAATCGCGATGTACCCGTTGGCAATCATCCTGGGTATCGCCGCATACCGGAAAGACCTGAGCGTGCGGATCTACGCGTACCCGCTGGTTGTCATCGGAGCGGTCCTTGCCGCCTACCAATACATTCTCCAGTTGAACCCGAGTCTGGAGTCCGGGTTCTGTGGAGTGGATGCTTCCTGCACGGAGCGCTACATATGGCAGTTCGGGTTCGTATCGTTCCCGTTCATGTCCTTGGTTGGGTTCGCGCTCATCTTTGTGTTGTTGTACGTGCCCGCCTGGGCCGACAAGCGAACCGCTACCTAGTTCCCAATTCCAAGTACCAAGTACCTCTTGGTTCAGGCTTCGCCGAGCAAGAAGCTGATGGCACCTTCGAGATCCGGACCCGTCAGTGATCCGACATGACGGGTTGTGACCTGCCCGGTGTCGTCGACGAGAATCGTAAACGGGAAATAAGTGAGCCCATACGCCTGCATGGCGCTGCCCGATTCGTCGTCGACCAGAGTCGCCACCGGCCAATCAGCGAGCCACTCACTCGGCGGGTATTCGGCTTCGGCTTCCCGGTTGCTGCCGCTGATGGCGATCAGGTCGACGTCGGTGGGAAGAGGGTTCGAGGACCAGTATTCCTGCAAGTCCGAGACCTCGGACCGGCAGTGAGGTCACCAGTGAGCAAGGAACAGAATGATCTTCGGGCGGCCATCGTTCTTGATCTCGACCGGCGTGCCGTCGAATGATTGGCCGGTCACTTCAGGAATCGTCAGGCCGAGTGCTGTATCCGCGCCTTGTTCGGGCAATAGCGGCAGCGGTGTGCCGCTGACAGATACCGGCCTGGTTTCACTGATTCCGGCTGCGGCATTCCCGACCTCATCCGGATCGTCTGAAACGGACAGGAATACCGCCGCGAGCGCGGCCAGGATCACGAACGCGCCGACGGACCCGAAGATCATCCAATTGCGCGAGTTGTTGGTGTTCTGAGTGGTCATATTCCCCTAATGTGATTCCGGCAAGATTGTAAGTGCGATTCGCTCGAAACGAGGAACCGATGGCAAGGCCGAAGAAGCGCAAGGGCTACAAGTCGCGCAAATCCAAGCAGAGCATGATGCCCATCGTCCTGGGGGCCGTGGGCGCATTTGCGGTGCTGGCGGTCGTGGCGACGATGCTCAGCAGCGGGGATACTCCCGTCTATGGGGACGTGACCATCTCCGGTGACGGGCTACCGATCTTCTCTGATGGTGCAGCCGACGGTGCAGTCGGTATGGCCTTCCCCGAGGTGTCGGGCGTCGACTTCGACGGCAATGCTGTTTCGATCAGCGCCGATGGCCGGCCGAAGCTGATCATCAACCTGGCCCATTGGTGACGGTTCTGCCAGTCCGAGGTCTCGGACTTGCAGGCATACTTCGACGACAACGGCCTACCGGCAGAGGTCGACATCTACGCCATCTCGACTCGAGTGAACGCTGCCGCAGAGAACTATCCACCGGCCGATTGGTTTGCCCGGGAGGGGTGGACGCCGCCGGTGATCCTCGACGATCGGTCCGGATCGATCGATGAGGTTATTGCGATTACACCCGTGCCATCCTGGGTCGTCATCGGCCCCGACAATCGGGTCGTCGAGCGACGCACCGGGTTGGTGACTATCGAGGACTTCGAAGCGCTCGTCGACCTCGCGGCCGGTCTCTGATTCGACTTGTGAGAATCGGCCTACGGTGCGGTATGATGCCGTCCGCCCGTGGGCACACGCGCCCATTCGGGGGTGGTGTAATCGGTAACACAGCAGGTTCTGGTCCTGTCATTGAGGGTTCGAGTCCTTCCCCCCGAGCCACCCGCATGTGGGTGAATGAAAATGGCCCCGTCGTCTAGCGGCCTAGGACGCCGGCCTCTCAAGCCGGTAACGCCAGTTCGAATCTGGTCGGGGCTGCCGCAGCGAAACCCCTGTTCAACGGGGGTTTCGCCGCGTCTGTAGGTCGACGCGAGGTGTACCTTGTGCCACGCCTGGGCCACGAACTGACTGGGCGATGGCGTCGAGTCGGTCGGCGGTTTGACCGTCTAGTCCGTCCATGAGGTGCCCGTAGCGGTCGATGGTCACCTGAATCGACGAGTGCCCGAGGCGGGTTTGGATCACCTTGGGGTGCTCCCCGGCGGCGATCAGCCAGGATGCGTGGGTATGGCGTGGATCGTGGATCCGACACGGCGCCCCAACTGATTCGGCGACCGCTTGCCGCCACCTACCTAGGGATAGGGCTTCCGAACTACTCGAGAACGCGCGATCCGACGCCGCAGCTCTAGCTCAATCGATGTCCTAGGGCCCGCTGTCAGGTCTTCCCGTAGACGGGTATCACTCCGCCAGAGATGACTTCAGACTCGGGTGAGACCAGGAACTCGATCACTTTGGCAATCTCATCCGGAGTAGGCCAATCGACATAATCGGCGAACGGCAGGGCCTCCCGGGTTGCCGGCGTATCGATGACCGACGGCATGACGACGTTGACCGTGATACCAGTGTCGTCGAGTTCTGCCGAGGCAGACTTCGCCAGAGCTACCACTCCTGCCTTGGCGACGTTGAAAGCCGCCTGACCTGCCGGCGTGTCCTGCGCCGCGCGACTGCCGACGAATACAAGTCGCCCTGCGGGTGAACGGCGAAGATGAGGAATGGCCGCGCGCAGTGTCGTGAACGCAGAGTTGAGGTTGACGTCGAGCATTCGTTCCCAACGAACGTCGGACGTCTCCTCGATATCGCGGCCTCCGGCCCAGACTCCAACGAGGGAACAAACGATATCGATTCGACCGAAATGCTCTTCGGTTTCAGTCAGGAACGCGGCCATCTCATCGGGGCTGGAGGCGTCAACGCGCCGAAGCAGCAGCTGGTCTTCATCCAGGTCCATGACAGACTCGAAGGCAGCCGATTCTTCAGGCCGGACATAGGTGACTGCAAGCCGATGCCCGGTCGCTGCAAGCCGTTTCGATACTGCAGTTCCTAGTCCGCCGGTACCCCCCGTAAGCACGGCAACACGCTGATCCGACATTCAACCTCCTTCCAGGCAAGCTTAGGCGGTCCCTGCTACATTCAAGGCGTCATTCAGAGCATTCAGGAGGCGACGGTGTCAGCGATCACCATGAATTCTGTCGGGAAGGTTTACCCAGGTGGGACCCGAGCGATTCACGATGTTGATCTCCAGATCAATGATGGCGAGTTCGTTGTTTTGGTCGGACCTTCAGGCTGTGGGAAGTCGACTCTCCTGCGGATGGTCGCAGGGCTTGAGGAGATCTCCGAGGGAACCATCACGATTGGTGATCAGGTGGTGAATGACGTCCCGCCGAAAGACCGCAATATCGCCATGGTGTTCCAGAACTATGCGCTCTACCCCCACATGAGCGTGTTTGACAACATGGCGTTTGGACTGAAGCTCCGCAAGATGCCGAAGGAAGAGATCAATCGTCGGGTGGAAGAGGCGGCGCGGATCCTGGAGATCACAGAGTTCCTCGATCGCAAGCCAAAGGCGCTCTCCGGTGGTCAGCGTCAGCGCGTGGCAATGGGGCGTGCGATCGTGCGTGAACCTGCTGCCTTCCTGATGGACGAGCCTCTTTCAAACCTCGACGCCAAGTTGCGTGTGCAGATGCGCTCTGAATTGGGGATTCTCCACTCCCGCCTGAAGACCACCACCCTCTATGTGACACACGACCAGACTGAAGCGATGACGATGGGCGACAGGGTCGCGGTCCTCAAGGCGATCTCGGGCAAGGAAATCCCCAATCTGATGCAGGTCGATACTCCTCGCAAGCTGTATGACAGCCCTGACAACCTCTTCGTCGCTGGATTCATCGGGTCACCGTCGATGAACTTTGTCTACGGGACCATTGTGTCCGAAGGTGATTCAACTTATGTGGCCTGGGCCGATACGAAGTTGCGTGTCGATCGCGAGGTCCTGGAGTCTCGGCCGGGTCTCGCGGGCTATGCAGGCAACGAGATCGTGGTCGGAGTACGTCCTGAGGCGTTTGAGATCAAGGCAGCCATGACGACCGAGTTCGATTCGCAGCACGTAATGACCGTCAATGTTGATCTGGTCGAACAACTCGGCTCGGAGGCGTACGTGCACTTCGAGCAGCCGCTTGCGCCGGTTATCACGCCCGACATCCAGGAACTTCTTGCCGACCAGGGCGCAGACGCTTCGGTACTCGGGGACAAGACGGCGTTTACCGCCAGGGTGAATCCCGATTACGCGCCGAAGACCGGCGATAAGACCGATCTGGTCGTAGAGACGGCCAAGCTCCACTTCTTCGACAAGGAGACCGGCGAGGCAATCCGCTGACGGGCAGCGCCTCGCCGACCGCTACGGCGACAGTACTTTGAACGACTCGGCGAGCTCGAGATCGAGATTGGCTTGCGCGCCCTGCCGATTTGCCCACTTCGCTAGGCGGTCCGCAAACCTCTGACGCTCTTGCTCTCCGTCGTGGGCTCCGCCCATCGTGGTGGTTCCTTGCGACGAATGCGCCAAGAGGGCGGCGATCTTCGTGTCGAAAGTACCGGCAATGTCGACCCAGTGGTCGGGTTCGTCGGCGCTCCATAGATAGATCCACGATGGCCTGTGCTTCTCAACTCCGTTGTTCAGTTGCTCTGGGAAGAACAAATGGTCGCGAGCAGCCACCACACCATCGATCGCAGCCAGTCCGGTTACCCG
Source organism: uncultured bacterium (assembly GCA_965363685.1). Lineage (GTDB taxonomy): Bacteria > Actinomycetota > Acidimicrobiia > Spongiisociales > JAHEDJ01 > JAHEDJ01. The sequence goes on from CBDTUP010000003.1 coordinate 5,865, forward strand.
GTGATCGGGGTGGAGTTGATATCGCTGCCATGGATCATGGGTGAGGACTACGTCGGGTCGCAGGCGTCTGATCCAGAGACACAACTCTGCTCGCAATGCCATGGAGTACTCGAGTTCGCCGTCAACATGGCCAAGCATGATCGGCTCGCGCGCACCAAGTCTCTGAGCGGCTGCTTGTTGCTCGGTGATCCGCCGGGCGATCAACTGGTCCATGGTCACGGCAGCGTCCCAAGACCCTTTAGACCCGTCCGTGACGACCAGCATGGTTATCTCACACCCGGCATCAGCCCAGGCAGCCAGCGTTCCGCCGGCACCAAACTCAGCATCATCTGGATGGGCGCCGATCGTCAGAGCCCGGTCGGGCACACCCTGAGGTTGCCTGGTGGTTTGAGCGTCCGCATAGAACCCCGGTTGCATAGCCGTGGAAGCCTACTGCGTAGCTGCCGAGAGGAGCCACGAGCCCCGAGGATGTCGAGCCGCCGCCCGGAAGTCGGTGGGATCATCCAGGTCGAGTAGGAATCCGCGCCGAATGAGAATCTGCACGGGTCGACGGCGCGCCGCCGCCAGGTGGCGGTGGAATGATCCGGGCCCGTAGGAGAAATCGATCGGATCGCCGGATCCACCGACGACGCTGGTGCCTCCATCGTGAGAGGGGGCAAGAACGATTTTGTCGGTCCTAACTGCATTCCAGGCGGTTTCGATGTCTGCCCGGCTCAGAAGCGGCAGATCGGCATGCACGATCATCCACCTGCCTCCGGCGGCGGCGGCCGCCACCTGGGCGGCAGCGCCGCTCAAGCCGGGACGAAGATCTATGTCCTCATCGATAACCCGCGCACCGGAATCGTTCGCCCATCTGGCAACATCGGCGTCGGCGGTCACCACCGAGACGGCTCCGATCGCCTCAAGGATCGTCTTGACCGTGTTGGTGGCAGTTTCACGACCGATGGCCGCCCGCTCCGCTCCGCTGAAGGCCGCAGCCAGGCGGGCCTTGGCGAGCCCAAACGGTTTGACTGGTACGGCGACGATGTCCACGATCGGAAGGGTAAATCAAATCATCGTGAATGTGGTCCTTCATACTCCCCTTGACCGACCGTGGCGGCAGCCTTTATCTGCCGGGGGTGGCATCAGGGATTACTTCAAGCGCTTGCGGCGTTGTTGCTCCATGAGAAACCAACGAGAGGGTCCTGTTGTGGCGCGCGCGATATGGAACGGAGCGGTGCTGGCGGAGAGCGATCAGACGATCGTTGTCGAAGGCAACCATTACTTCCCACCCGAGTCCCTCTCAGATCAGTACTTCAGGCAGTCGGACCTGCGCACCACCTGCCCGTGGAAGGGTGTTGCCAGCTACTTCGATGTTGTGGTCGATGACGAGGTCAACAGCGGCGCGGCCTGGTTCTACCCGACCACGTCTGCAGCTGCTCGGAATATCAGTGGTCATGTCGCATTCTGGAAAGGTGTGACTGTCGAAGCCTGAGTTCGGTCGGATAGTGAGCGGGGCGACCAGGTGTTCGGCACGGGCGTCTCGATTGCCTACGCTATTTCTGACCAAGGAGAATGATGACCACCAACGGGGACCCGGCGACCGAGAGTTCCGGCCGCCAGACCAAGATCATTGCAACGCTCGGGCCGGCAGTTGAGTCCCCTGAGGCCGTGGCTGATCTCGTGGCGGCAGGCATGGACGTTGCCAGGCTCAATTTCTCTCACGGAGATTACGACTCGCATCGGAAGTTCATTGGGTGGGTGAGGGCGGCTGCTGAGGAGCAGCGGAGGCCGGTAGCCGTGCTCCAGGACATTCAAGGGCCGAAGCTACGAGTTGGCCGTTTTCCGGGGGGTTCAATCGACCTCAAAGCCGGAGCGGAGACCGTCTTGGTCAATTCCGAGGATGCCCCTCCAGGGGCAATTGCGATCAACTACCCGTATCTACTGGACGATGTCGAACCGGGGGAACAGGTTCTACTGGCGGACGGTCTGATTCGGCTCCAGGTGGTTGAGCGGCTTGCCGACGGACTCCTAGCCAAGATCGTTGAAGGCGGAATCCTCAACGATCAGAAGGGTGTCGCGTTTCCGGAGACGAGTCTTCAGGTGCCTGCCGTTACCGAGAAGGACATGCAAGATCTCGCCTTCGGGCAGGAGATCGGGGTCGATTTCGTCGCCGCCTCCTTTGTCCGTTCGGCCGCCGATATCGCCGAAGTGGCTTCACGAGTGGGTAAGGGAGTTCCGGTCATCGCCAAGATCGAATTGGCCGCGGCGCTGTCCAATCTGGACGGGATCCTGGAAGCGGCCCAGGGGGCTCTGGTGGCTAGGGGAGACCTCGGAGTCCAGATACCACTACAGAAGATCCCACTCATTCAGCGGGATGTGCTGAGGCGGGCCAACCGCGCGGGTGTCTTCTCGATCACCGCCACCGAGATGCTCGAGTCGATGACCGATTCGCCGCGGCCAACGCGCGCGGAGGTGACCGACGTCGCTTCTGCGATCATGGCAGGCACCGATGCAGTGATGTTGTCGGCGGAAACGGCAGTCGGTCGCTACCCGGTTCGGACTGTGAGAATGATGGATGCGATATGCCGCGAGGTGGAATCGGGATTGAGAGACTCTGAAGGCGTTGTCGACGTTGCATTTCTCGAGAGCCGACCGACGTTTGCCAGTGCGACGGCCAAGGCCGCAGTCGATACTGCAGCCAATCTGAAGTTGGCGACCATCGCTGCCTTCACAGAATCGGGAAACACCGCGCTGCTCTTGAGCAAGTACAGGCCCCACGCTCGAATCATCGCCTTCTCCCCAGAAGAGACGACACGTCGAAGAATGGCCCTCATGTGGGGTGTCACTCCGGTCGCCGCCGACCGGCGAGACTCAACCGACCTGATGATTGCGTGGGCAGAGAAGCACTTGGAGAAGACCGGCGTGTGCGAGGAAGGCGACGGTGTAGTCATGGTCGCCGGGATTCCACCAAACCAGCAGGCGTCGACGAACCTGATGAAACTCCATGTGGTGGGGGATCGCCGGAGAAAGCCAGAGCGCTAGAGTCCCAGCGACCGACTCGAGGAGCATTGCGGTGGGCCAGAAGATCGAAATCAGCAATTCAGTGACGCTCGGCGATGTGGCCGTGTTCGACACCGACCGCAGCCTCAGTGGTCAAGACGGTGAGCGGTACCGATCAGTCGATGAAGCAGCAAACGGCAGCACCTATCCGGCCGGTTTGGCGGGACGCCTCTTTGCGGATGTGGACGGTGTCAAAAGCGTGTACGTGACCTCGAACCTGGTCACGATCGAGCGCGCAGGTGGTTGGGATGATGACAGCCTCGAACGGGCGTCGTCTGTGATCAGCGGGTTCTTCGCGTATTACTAGTCGCGGGTGGCTGGTCGCGAGTTGCTCGTCTACCCAGGTGGAGCCGTCGTGGACGTAGTGGTTGACGGCGGTGGCAGCGTTGTTGTCGTGGTGGTCTCCGGAATCGGGCAATCCTCGCCGGTATAGCCCTCCTCGCCTGCTGGGATCATGCACGAGTGAACCTGGATCTCCCACGGCTGAGCCTTGTACTTCACTACCCAAGACTCCTCGCGCACAACACCATCCGGTTCGGTGATGAATCGTCGCACCGTGACAGACCAGCCACTGCGGCCTTCCACATTGACCTCTTGCTCATCCGGAGCCAGTTCGTCATTGGCCACCCAATCGGTGGTGGGCTCGGTGAAGTTGTAACGACCTGACACCTCTCCCTCTACCAACCTGCCGCCGTTGTCTCCGTAGAACTTCACGGTGATGGTCGTGTCGTCGTATTCGGTCTTGATCAAGACGGCGGCGTCGGTGTCGTTGCGGAACTCGAGATTGGGCAGGGGCCAAGAGATCGTGGCTTCGATTCCCTCCGGATAGCGTGAGAAGTAGTAGCTATGTGGAGTATGGGTGACATCTTCGTAACCGCCCCAGAACACCGCGTTGTAGAACGTGGTCGCGAACTGGCTGACCCCGCCGCCGACCGTGTCGATGATCTTGCCTCCGATGATCGTCGGCGCCGGTTTGAAACCACGATCCGTGGTCCTCTGTCCGACCAGTTCGTTCAGCGACAGCGACTCACCCGGCATGACGATCGTATCGTCGACAATGTCGGCAAAGAGATGGATGTTCTCGACTCTTGGCTGGCAGCACGGGTGGTTGGTGGAGGCCTTGGACATGAGTCCGACGATGCCGAGTTCCTCCAGATCGGCGGTGGTGACGTCGGGATCGGCTCCGTCTTCAAAAGGCATCTCGCCGGTCCGGCTGACGGTGAGAGCAGCCTGTTCGAGAGCCATAGCCGCGAGCTCCGGATCTATCAGAGTCCCAGGGCGTCCGGGCAGAAGCGTGATGCTGTCGTCTTCTTCGCCAAACTCAAAACGTGCATCAACCGGAGGAACCTCTAGTTCGTTGCGGAGGGGTGCGAGCTTGGCGCCGACCGCGTCGGCAGAGAACCCAACCAGCAGCAATGGCTCCGGTTCGAGCACGACCTCGGTCTCGAATGCCTCCCGCAAATCTGCGGCTGTGAAGACCACTGAGACTTCCGGTTCGACTCGTGACAGCGTGACAGCCCCTGAGAGCATTCGTGTGGCGGAGGCGACGGCCGCGTCGATATGAGTATCGGTGAGCGGAGCCGACACGGTTGTCGTCGGCAGCGTTACCCGTTCGCGTTCGCTTGTGAGAAGCGAAGACAGGATCAGGTCCTTCGACTCTTGGCGATCGATGGCGAGACCCGATTCCGGATACTGAGCGACCGGCGTGCCGTCGATCAGAAGAACGTCGCCGGGGGAGGGGTGTTTGGTGATCAAGTCTCTGTCCCAATCGGTCAGTACAGTATCGAGGGCTTCAGGATCGACCGTTCCGTCGATCATCAGCGATTCCTTCGAGAAGAGGTGACCGAACCACCAGCCGAACTGGCTGAACACGGAGCCGTCGCGACCGGTGGCCATGGCGGCTGCAACGGCTTCCGTTGTGTTCAACTCGAAACCGACAGTCACTGGGTCGAGGTCCACGTTCGATCCGTCGACGGTGAACGGGGCGGCGCTATTCACCAGGACTTCCTCGTAGAAGGTGAGTTCAGCATCGGCGCCGATCTCGTCGAGTCCAGAAAGGTCCACGCCCGAGACTTCGACGTTGCGCAGTACCTCACCGGAATGAACGAATCGGTCGAACCCGAATGCGGCCGCGAACAGCACGAACAGGGAGCCCAGGACCAGCCCGGCAATGATCAGGATTCGGCGAGAAGATGGCATCAGACGAATAACCCCCAATGGCGGATGAGTGTAGTTGGAGCGAAACCGTCGTCCGTCGCCGATACCATCACCCTGTGATCAGATTTCCAGAAGTCATGCCGGGCGAGAAGATCCGGGTCAGCGCCTCGTCGTACGTTTCGTTTCAAGAGTGTCCAGAGCGTGCGGCCGCCCACTTTCGCGGTATCTACGGGCCGGACACTCGTGCTTCGTTCAGCGGAGGCCTCGCGCACAGGGTGTTCGCCCGTCATCTGACGAGCGGTGAGATTCCGGCAGGAAACTTCGAACAGGCCTGCCGTGAGGAGATCGGCTCTTCGAACCTGAACTTCAAGCTTCCGGCGCTCGGGCTGAAGCCGAGTGAACTCGGGCGAGTCATCGAAGAAGTTGGGCTTCTTTATGAGCGATTCAAGCGGCTCCCGGAAGAAGGATTCCAGGGAGCTGAGGTCTCCTTCACGCTGGCACCGGCAGCCGGTGTCGAACTCGTAGGACGAGTGGATGCGATCTTTGACGGGCCTGGGGGAGTGAGGCTCATTGACTGGAAGACCGGAGAACTGGGAGAGGTTGTCTCCCAACTCGGCTTCTACGCGCTGTTGTGGGCTCTTGATCGTGACGAGTTGCCTGGGAGAGTCGAAGCCGTGTCGGTGGCTTCCGGCGAACGATATGCCGAGGTTCCGCACGCGGCGGATGTAGAAGAAACCGCCCAGCGGGTGGCGACAATGATCAACGAGCTGAGGCAGGCGTGGAGGGACGCCTCCGACCTCGAGCGAAGAGGGGGGCCTGGGTGCCGGTTCTGTCCGGTCCTGGAGGGATGTGGCGAGGGAGCCGCAGCGGTAGACATCGCCGGCTAGAGCCGAGGATGCCGGTTGGAACCGAGGATGCCGGTAGGAACCGAGGATGCCGGTAGGAACCGAGGATGCCGGCTAGAGCCGAAGGCTCAGTCTTCTTCCTGGATGTCGGGAATGGCCTGTCCGTCTTCGCATCGGGCTCGAACATCGAATTCATGCTCGTCGTCGGCGAGCTCCTCGAACTTCACCCGGACTTCGTCGGGTCCCTCGGAATGTATCTCGTACTGGTAGCCGGGGGCCTGCAGCGCTGTACCGAAGCTGATGTTGCTGCCGGTGCAGTACACCTTCACCGTGCCTCCACCAGAGGCAATGACGTATTGGACGGACGACGGCGGAGTCGTGACCGTTGTGGGGGTGGAGGTGGATGATGTCGATGATGTAGAGGAAGTTACTTCGGGCACAGTTGAGCTGGTCGTGGAGGTCGAGGTCGACTCTGTGGATCCGTCTTCCGGTCCAGTCGAAGCCGGTGGTGCATCTACCCGGCTTTCGGCGTTGTCCGGGACGGTCACCGTCGGAGGAATCGGGGGAAGGTCGGCGGCAGTCAGCGTCGTCGACGAGGCCGTGGCCGCTGCGAGAACTGTCGGTCGTTCTGTGACCTGGGTTTGAACCAGGCCGACGGCCTGATATGCGAGGACGACCGCAACGGCGGTAGCGGTCACCCATGCGGCGATCAGTCGTGACTTCATATCCCCATCTTGGCACCGATCAGGTTCTTCCATGGCTAAGGGACGGTTAACAGATGGCAAAACAGGGGTCTCGGCCATACGGTTGTGCTGTCTTGCTGGGTAGGGTGACGTCTATGTCATCAGTCCTCTTGATCGAAGACGACGTGCGAATCCGCCAGTCCATGGCGCGCGCCCTGGCGGGACGTGGGCATGACGTGGAAAGCGCCGCGGCCGGAATGGAGGGTCTCGAGCAGGTGATTGCGCAAGGTCCCGACGTTGTCATACTGGATCTTGGGCTTCCCGATCTCGATGGAGTTGAGGTGCTGAAGCTGATTCGGGCCGTCTCCCAGGTGCCGGTCATAGTGGCAACGGCTCGCGACGACGAGGGTGAGATCGTCAGCGTCCTCGATGCGGGAGCCGACGACTACGTCGTGAAACCCTTCTCCGGCGAGCAGATAGATGCGCGGTTGCGGGCGGTTCTTCGCAGAGTCGAATCTGGCGGTGGCATCGCGACCATTACCGTCGGTGGCTTGGCCATCGATAGCCGGGCGCGGGAAGCGACGCTTGACGGCGAAGGCCTCGATCTGACTCGCAAGGAGTTCGACCTCCTCGCCTATCTGGCAGAACACGCTGGTGATGTGATCTCGAAACGGGAACTGCTCGCTGAGGTGTGGAGGCAACCCTACGGCGGCGCCGACAAGACTGTCGATGTTCATCTGTCGTGGCTGCGCAAGAAGCTGGGAGAGACGGCGGCTGATCCGCGCTATTTGCACACGGTGCGTGGGGTTGGAGTCAAACTCGTCGAACCGAGCTGATGCGTAGGCGCCTGGTCCTTCTTTCGGTGGCCGTCACGTCGATGGTCGCCCTCTCCTTTCTCATTCCCTTGATGGGCCTCGTCGGCGAGCTGGCCCACGATCGGGCGATGAATCAAGCCGAAGGAAGCGCTGAGCGACTGGCCAGTTCCGTAGCATTGCTCGTACCGGCAAATCGCCAGGATGTCGAGAGCCTCGTTGTTGCCGAGAGGGGCGAAGGCACTGAAACCTCCGTGATCTTTCCCGACGGAACTGTGGTTGGTGCTCCGATTCCGGCGGATGCACTTCTGGCTACTGCCAGGGGTCAGACCTCCACAGCCCGATATGTCATCGAGGGCGGTGAAGTTCTCTACATTCCGGTGAGTGAAGGTGGTGGGCGAACCACTTTGGTCCGGGTGTTCGTGTCGGAGTCCTTGCTCACCGCCAATGTCACCTCGGCGCGGGTGATCCTCCTCCTCCTGGGTATGACGCTCGTCGGCATCGCAGTGGTCGTGGCCGATCGTTTTGCCGGGTCGATTGCCGCTCCCGTCCTGGCACTCGCCGATGGTGCCCATCGTTTGGGGGAAGGGGAGCTCGGAGCGAGGGTAGAGCCTGCCGGGCCACCTGAGGTGCAAGAGGTTGGAAGAGCATTCAACCGTCTGGCCGATCAGGTAGGCAGGTTGTTGGAAGTCGAACGGGAGTCGGTCGCCGATCTCTCCCATCGGCTGAGGACGCCGCTCACTGCCGCTCGCCTCGACGTCGAAGCCGTCGCAGACCCGGTGGTTGCCGAACGACTCCGGGACGATATCGATGAACTGGAGAGAACTGTCGACTATGTGATTCGCGAGGCTCGGCGGCCGATGCGTCAGGGCGCTGGGGCTATTGCCGATTTGGTCGATGTGGTTCGAGAACGAGTCCGGTTCTGGGGCGCGCTCGCCGACGAGCAAGATCGGAACTGGTCGCTGTCGCTGCCGGAAGGAACAAGGATGGTGACAGGATCGGCTATCGACTTCGGAGCGGCACTCGATTCCCTGTTGGGGAATGTCTTTGCACACACCGCCGACGGTGTTGCGTTCGATGTACTGCTGCGCGATGAACCTGGTGAGGTGGTACTCACGGTCTCGGACGAAGGAGAGGGCTTCGGCGAGGAAGCAATAGAGAGGGGCTGGTCCGGAGGCGACTCCAGCGGTTTGGGGTTGGACATCGTCAGGCGGACGATCGAGGACGCCGGTGGGACGATGGCGATTGAAGCCGGTCGGGGCGGCCACATCGTGATGCGGTTTCCGCTGGCCGAGTAGCGGCTACCCATCCAATCCGGCGGCGGGACGGAGGGCGACCACATCGGCCGGTTCGGTCACTCGCGAGACCTCACGATCGAGATCGCCGACAACTGCAAGCAACTCCGTGCGCAGCTGTTCGAGGGAGCCACGGACATTCTCCACCGACGAAGTGATTTCGGTGAGCGATCGTCGACTGCCGGATAGGAGCTGCGCGAGCTGGCGGATTCGCTGCAATCGATCTTCAAAGAGTCCATGGTCCAGATCGCCTCGCGTCTGGCGTTCGGCGGCAAGGGCGGCGATCGCCCAACGTATTGCGACCGCGGTCATCGACCCGTCGTCTCCGTCGACGACCAGCAGTCGGTGACCGTAGACGCCGAATGGTCCGACTTCCTTTGGGAACGCGGTTCGCGAAGAAACACAGATGGAGTAGTCGGCGCCACGATTCACGATCGCGCGATCGAGTTCATCAAGAATGCCATCTTTGCCGGCCAGGTTGATCCGGGCCGTGTTCTTGGCTTCAACCACGATCCGCGCCCCATCCGGAAGCGTCACCACGAAGTCGCCGACCAGCGCATCCGAACTCAATTCGCCGGGTGTACGGCCTGTGCGTTCAACAACGCAGCCACCGATTCCCCCAACGGCGGCCCGCAACCATCCTTCAACGGAATCCTCGAAGTCGAAACCCTTCTGAGTCCCGGCCTCCGCTTCTTCTTCCCTCCCGCGCTGGTGCATCACGGCATCTCGAAGCTCGGACAGCTTGACCTCGATGGATTTGCCCAGCTGAGCGAACGCGGAGGAGTCGGCTTTCGGGTCCAGTGCGGCCTCCAACCGTTGGTGGAGCTCACCCGTCGGGCCCACGAGGGCAGCCAGTTCATCGAGGAATCGCGCTGTGTCGCTATCGGCGTGACCCGGATCCAGCCGGGCGATGAACGAGTCGCTCCAGGTGGGGAACTCCCCAAGTGTCCTGGCCACAGTCGAGTCGCGGTGTTCGGGAGACAGTTGGCTTTCAAAGGCGCTACTCGCCTTCGTGAGAACGGTCTCGACCTCACGGCGTGCCTCGGCAGTTGCCTCGATCACTGATCGGCGAACCCGATCGTCTACCTCTGCCAGGTCGATTCCCAAACCCATCGACACCAGTCCGCGGGCACCCACAACCAGTGCACGGTTCAGTACTTCGTCCCGTCGATCGTCCGGTTGTGATGACAGGAGTTGTGCCAAAGCAGCATCTTCGATTTCGAAATTCTCGATCGTTGTGACGTTGCCATCAACTCGTATGAGCGCCATGGGTTCAATGTATCGGTCGCCGGTGACAGAAACGTGTATTTGTCTGTGGGACAATCAACTGCATGCCTGCACCGATTTCTCCAGCCGCCAATCTGCGCGCATCGCTGCATGCCTTCGCCGAGCGCCTGACAGATACTCGTTTCGGTCTACCCGGAGATTCCCAAATTGAGCGGGAGAAGCTGCGCGAGAGAGCGCTCTGGAGCATCAACGAGTACCTCCTTCCGCGACTGGGCGACCTGGATGCACCGCTGGTCGTTGTCCTGATCGGATCGACCGGCAGCGGAAAATCTACGGTGTTGAACAGTCTCGGCTCCCGACGTATCAGCGAACCGGGAGCCATTCGACCTACCACAACGATGCCGGTGATCTGGACCCATGAAGATCACGCTGACCGGTATTCCGCCGACTTCCTGACCGGCTACGGATCCGACGAGGAACCCCTGCGAATCGTTGCCGATGACGATCGGCTGCTCACCGGCGTCACTATCGTCGATGCTCCCGACTTCGATTCGGTCGTCGGGCATCACCGGCAGATTGCTACCGATCTGTTGGCCGTCGCAGACGTGGTCGTCTTCATCACTTCTGCGCAGCGCTATGCCGATGCCGTACCCTGGGAATTCCTCGGTAAAGCCAGGGACCGCTCTGTCCCGATTCTGTTTGTGGCCAACCGGATACCGGCGGATGCCGGGGATCTGGTGACCGACTACCAGCGGTTGTTGACCGAGCATGGTTTTGTCATCGCCGAACGGTTCTACGAGGTGGCGGAACAATCAATCGACGGATCGACCGGCGCACTTCCGAAGAGCGTCGTCTTCTCGTTGCGCGCCCAGTTGGAGGTGATGGCGCTCCAGGCAGGTCGGAAGTCCGTGCTGGGGATCTCGATCCGCGGTGCTATCGAGGAACTGGCGGCGCGATCCCTGGAGTTGGAATCCGCAGTGCGGGCAGAACGCGACGACGGCGATCGTCTGCGCCGAGTGGCGACCGAAGCATATGAACGACAAATCGCGGAGGTTTCCCGCTCGCTCGGTGCGGGCGAGTTGATTCGCCGAGAGGTAGTCGGCAGGTGGCAGGACTTTGTGGGAACCGGAGAAGTCGTCAAGGCAATCGGCGAAGGAGTCGCCCGGTTGTCGGCGTGGATGAGGCGTGTCGTAGGCGGAAGTCGTCCCGTGAACCGGGTACGGGATGATGCCCGCTCCGAGCTTCGAGAAGTGCTTGTCCGCCGGGCGGATCTCGCTGCTGCCGCGGCCGCCTCCGCCTGGGAGCTCGATTCGGCCGGTCGCGCGCTTCTCTCAGGTCGTGCGTTGTGGAGGCACGCAGACGCAACTGAGGAACAAGCAGAACATGCAATTGAGGACTGGCTGGTAGGGCTGTCGGAGCTCATTGCCGACGCCGGCGAATCGAAGAAGAGGTCGGCGACGGTAGCTTCCTACGGGGTCAACACGATCGCCGTGGTGCTGATCCTGGCAGTATTTCTCCAAACCGGCGGCTTGACGGGTGCCGAAGTGGGTGTAGCAGCCGGAGCTGCAGCCGCGCAGCAGAAGCTGCTCGAACACCTCTTCGGGTCTGCGGCGGCACGTTCCTTGATAGAGACCGCCCGCGCCCGACTCGAGGAGATCGCCGGCAACGTCCTGCTGGCCGATGGAGCCCGCTTCAGTCAACTGATCGACTCCCACTCTGCAGATCTGCCGGAAGAGGGAGCCATCACCGCGGCCTTTGGGCGGGTTCGTAATGAGGAAAAGGCGTGGCATGGTGTCTGACGTCACACGCGCATTCGACCTCGTCGATCTTGCTCTAGGCCGTGCCGCCGACATAGTCGATCCCGAGTTGCTGGCGACGCATGCGGAAATGGCAGCAAACATCCGCAGCAGGATGGGGTTCGCCGGCCGGTCGGTCGTGGTGGCGCTGGTCGGAGGGACCGGATCGGGCAAATCGAGCATTCTCAACGCTTTGGCCGGTGAACGTGTTGCCCGGACCGGGGTTCGGCGTCCGACGACCGAACAACCCCTGGCATGGATTCCGGCCAATCCGGAGCCCGGTTTGATTCGGTTGCTGGACGAGTTGGGCATCGACGATAGAGTCGGCCACGAGTCGTTCGGCGACATAGCGCTACTCGATCTACCCGATACCGACAGCGTCGTGGGTTCACACCGGGCGATGGTGGAGTTCCTATTGCCGAGAGTCGACGCAGTGGCGTGGGTACTCGATCCTGAGAAGTACAACGATCGGCTCATCCATCATGACTTCTTGCAGCCGTTGGCGGTCTACTCCTCTCAGTTCCTCTTTGTCTTGAATCAGGTGGATCGGTTGACCCCGACCGAGGAGGCTGAGGTGATTGATGATCTCCGCCGCGTGCTTGCTGCAGACGGTATCGCCGAGCCGCAGTTGATCGCTGTTGCGGCCGACCCGACGAACGGGCCTCCGCTAGGTGTCGCCCGGTTGAGTCGCGACTTGCGAGGCCGATTCGATGCCAAACAGCTAGTAATGATGAAGGTCATCGCTGATCTTCGACAGGTTCGCACCGGGATAGCGGAGGCAACGGGAGTCGGTTCCGGTGAGGGCACGTCGTACGACGATCGATGGACGGCCGTCGCAGAATCTGCGGCCGCCACTATTGCCGACTCGGTGCTGGTCCATGCCGGGTCTGCCGAGGAGGTCGGTCGCAGAAAAGCCCTAGCGACGGGAGGCGGTCCGGTGGGGGCGGCGGTCGGTTGGTTTCGGTCGTCCCGGTTCTCGCGGACGGTCGGGGCTTCTGATCCGACGGAAGATGTGCATCTCGATCCCGGCGGACACCTGACCAGGGCAGGTTCCGCGGTGACCGAACTCGTGTCGGACCTGTCTTTCGAGACTGGTGGATCATTCGGTCGGCTCTTGCGATCGGAGGTTGAGTCGGAAAAGGTAGACACTGAGTTGGCTCGTGTCGTGGAGGCGGCATCGCTCGAAGCCGGTGAGTTCGAGGTATCTGAGTCGTCGCCTTGGTGGCGCGCCGCCGCCGTGGTTCAGTGGATTGTCGCCCTGGCCTTTCTCACCGGAACGCTCTTGATTTGGGCCGACCCGTCGACTCTGAAACCGGGTGAGGACATCCGACCCTTGAGCCTGATCATCGGCTCCGTCGTGATCGGACTGGCCGTCCGGATGCTCGTCGTCGATAGCGGACACCGGGCGGGGGAGCGAGCGTTGAGTGACTACAGGAACCGGCTATGCGGGGCGGTCAGGATTGGTATGGACAGGCGAATCGGCAGCCCGATCAGAGCCTTGATGAGGTCGCGAGCGGAGGTGGCGGGGGCGCTCTCCGAACTCGGACTGGTGACGGCCGCCCTGGAGAATGACCTGCTCACGGCCGGTGACTAGCCAGGGTTTCCCGTAGCTAGACTCGCCTGACCCTGATGTGGAGGCGGTGTGACGGAATGGCGGGATTGGCCCTCGTGGCGTCGTATCGTTGCCTCTGCCCACGACCAGGTGGGCAGTGCTGCGACCGTCGGCGCCGATGCAGCTAGAGCTGTAGGCGAGTTGCTGGAAACCGCCATCGACGTTGCGCAAGGTGCGTTTCCGGCCGCGGTCTTCGATGCGGTTGACCTACTTTCGGCGAACCAGCAAGCGATGGCTCCGATTCTGAACCTTCGCAACGAGGTCTACCTGCACGCTGAGAATGGTCCAGAGGCCGTAATGGCGGCGGTATCCAATCTCGAACGGCGAATGCGAGAGAGTTGGCGGGGCATCGCGGTCACGGGTGTTTCGGTTATCCCGGCCGGGGGAACCGTCTTGATACATTCGGCCTCCAGCACAGTGCGTACCGTTCTCGAGGTCGCGCGCGATCAGGTCGACTTCACGGTGGTCTGCACGAGGGCGATGCCGATCGGCGAAGGTATCGAAATGGCCGCCGAGCTGAGGGCAGGTGGGTTCGAAGTTGAACTCATCGATGACGATGTGGCGATCGAGGTCTTGCCTGGTGCCGATGTGGTGCTGGCAGGAGCCGACGCCATAGGGCCGATACAAGTGATCAACAAGGTCGGTACCGCCGTGCTCGCCGGAGCTGCCAAGGCCACCGGCATCCCCTTCTATTTGATAGCCGCGACCGACAAGATTCTGCCGGCGGCGTTGTTTCAGGCGGCACTCCAGCGTCGCGGGAGAGAGGACCTGAGCGAGGCGATATCGCTGGACGTGTTCACCGGTGTGATCACAGAGAACGGTGTCATGAATGGGGCCGCCGTAGCTGAATACTCGCAGTCTCTGGCGGTCGCCAGGGATTTAACCTCCGAGGCTCAGACCTAGGCGTCTCGATGTGCGGAACCGGGATTCGGAACAACGACTCTGAGGGCGTCCGGTGCAGAACTGATCGTGATCGCGCCGGCGCGGCCGAGAAGCTCACCATCCGCCTGAATCGCCTCTTCCGGTTCGGCCGACACGGTGATCTCTTCGACGTTCTGCCAGACGTGAACACCTTTGACCCTATCCAGCTCTCCGTCCCGGATCGCCCTCAAGAGGATTGACGGGGCACGTCGCAACGGAAGTCGCTCAAAGGTGATCACGGTCAAGCCATGTTCCACGCGGGCACCGAGGGGGACCTTGCCGAAGTATGTATAGCGGGAGTGGATCTGGGCTAGAACCGTGACCGCATCGAGGTGTCGCTCTCCATCTGAAACCCTCAACTGGGGTTTCCTGGAGCGATAGTCCTTGAGTAGGGACTTGACTGCACTTCGGGCATAGTGGACGGACCCGAACCAATACTTCCGATACGGTTGGGCATCGGATAGTTCCACCACACTGGCGTCGTATCCGACACCCGCGCCAAATGTGGCATAAGAGACCGCCGGCGGATCACCGATCTGAAGACGCGCCAAAGGTGCCTTGATCGTGTGCGGTTCCCCGATTAGCAGATCCGCTGCCTTGCGGGGACGGTTGGGAATGCCGATCAGCCTGGCCAGCACGTTGGTCGTGCCGGCCGGAATGATGCCCAAGGCGGTGTCCGAGCCGGCCAGTCCGTTGGCAACATGGTGGACCACGCCGTCGCCTCCGAAGGCCACAACGACATCGAACGCTTCGGCGGCCGCTGTTTCTGCCGCCCGTCTGGCGGCATCCGGACTGACGGGCCAGGCAGGCTCGATCTGGTATGAATCGGCCAAGAGGGCTGTGATCGTTCTGAACATCCCACCTGTGAAGCCGGAGGCGGCGGGGTTGGCAATCAAGAGCAAACGTCTCACAGAACGAGCGTACTCCGGCGATCGCTGATAGATAGTTATGATGTCCGGCGCATGGCCACGAGACCAGCCACAGTTCGTGATTCCGGGGCCGGTTGCCTGCTAGGCCTCGCTGCCGGCGACCAGGGTTCCGGCGCTGCCTATGGGCACCGCACCCAGATGGCCATGGTTGTGG
The DNA here is from genome assembly GCA_965363685.1 of uncultured bacterium. Lineage (GTDB taxonomy): Bacteria > Actinomycetota > Acidimicrobiia > Spongiisociales > JAHEDJ01 > JAHEDJ01. Next base: position 21,338 of record CBDTUP010000003.1, read on the forward strand.
CGTACGAGTTGCTTCGTCATGGAGAGATCGCTCAGACACGGTTTCGGCAGGCCTTGAGCCGGTTGACCGGGGGGCGGTCCGGAAGATCCAGGGTGCGCGGGGCGCCGCTCTGGTTGCCTGGATACCTGGAGCGGGAGAAACGCGAAGGCCTCGGCACCGGACCACACGGTGGGATCGACGTCGCCACCCGTGCCATTCCGATCGGGGTCTGGCACCGCAACGATCCGGCAGAGTTGGCCGCGGATTCGATACGGGCGGCGAGTTCTACACACTCGGACCGTGAATCGGCGGTAGCGGCCGCGATTCTGGCCGGAGCGATAGCCGGTATCTCGCACGGTCAGCACGGCAGGGACATGGTTTCCGGCGCCCTTGAAGTCGGCCGGATGGCCTCTGCCCGTCTCGAATCCGATGAGTCTTTCGAGGGGGATCCAACTCTGCTCCTGAATCGCCTTGACTCTCTGCTGCCGCTGGTCGGCGCAGACCCGGCAACGATCATCCACGAGGCGAAGGCCGAACGAGATTCGCTGTCGGCCATCCTGGCCGCAGTGATGATTGGTGCCCCGCTGACCCGAGAACCATTCGAGGCGATTGCGGCGGTGGCCTCTGAACACAGACGCGACATCGACGCCGTCGTCTCGGCGATGGTTGGAGCAAGGGTCGGCCTGATCAGTTGGCCCTCGTCGATTGCCAACGACACCTGGTTTGCAGAGGTCGGTCGTCGTCTGGCGGCAGGCGTGGTGGCTGTCGACGACCTTCCTGATCTATTCGAGGTCGAGGATCGACTCTCCCACGGTCCACCCGGCGGATTCCGATAGGGGCGTGTGACGGCCGAACCAGCAGTTCAGCCGTGTGGGGACGAATCCAAGTCGATCCGATGCAGAACGATCCGTGCAACCACGATGAAGCCGATCAAGACCCCAACGGCTACAGAACGGCCGAGATCGAGTCGATTCACGATGACACCCCACGTTATGGGTCCGAGCACCGTAGCGAAGCGGCCGACCATGCCGTAGAGCCCGTAGAACTCACCGATCGATTCCGGAGGTGACAGCCTTACCATGTACACGCGGTCGGCCGCCCAGGTGGCGCCGAGGGCGATTCCCCCGATGACGCCGAGCGACCACCCCAATTGCGGCAGGTCGAGTTCGGCAGCAAGGATTCCGAGGCCCATTCCGATTATCCAGAGGTACAGCGCGGTATGGAGAACTCGCTGCGGTCCGAGCCGATCGACGAAGCGATATCGGGGCGAAGGACCTTCAGGGTGCCGCAGCGGAACTGGAGAAGGCACTCAAG
>CBDTUP010000004.1:0-22429 GCA_965363685.1 uncultured bacterium
CAGCCCCGAAACCCCGCCGAATTACCCCGAGATGCAGCAGCAAGACCTGTTCAAGAAGTCCATCGAGGAGACCAAAGAAGCGGTGGGCGACACCTGTGCGGTCGCAGTGCGATTCTCGGCCAGTACCGGCGGACCCGATCACGATCAGGACACGGCCGAGCCGCGCGAGATGATCGAGCTCCTCGGCCACCTGCCCGATCTATGGGATATCACCGTGCACGACTACACGTACGAGATGGGCACCTCGCGTTTCGTCCCAGAAGCCGCACTCGAGGACACGATGTCGTGGGTGAAAAGCGTCACCGACAGACCGGTGGTGAGTGTCGGGCGCTTCACATCACCAGAGACGATGTTGCGCCTCGTCCGGCAAGGGGTCATCGATCTCGTCGGCGCGGCACGACCGTCGATAGCCGATCCGTTCATTCCTCAGAAGATCTCGGAAGGCCGCGACGACGACATCCGTGAGTGCATCGGATGCAACATTTGCTACACCGGCGACCAGACCGGCACCCCCATCCGCTGCACCCAGAACCCCACGATGGGCGAGGAATGGCGCAAAGGGTGGCATCCCGAGTACATCCCTGAGAAAGGATCCGACTCGTCGGTACTGATCGTCGGTGCCGGACCGGCCGGACTCGAAGCAGCGGTCGCCCTCGGCAAGCGCGGGTACGACGTGACACTGACGGAAGCACGCCGCCAACTGGGTGGACGCGTGACCCTCGAGTCGGCGTTGCCGGGACTCGCCCAGTGGTCCAGGGTGCGCGATTGGCGACTCACCCAGATCGACAAACTCAAGAACGTCGAGTATTTCCTCGAGAGCGTGGTGGACGAAGCACAGATTCTCGAGTTCGCGGCCGACCGGGTCGTGATTGCCACCGGAGCCAAGTGGCGTCGGGATGGCACGGGACGCTGGCTGGAGCAGGCAGTACCGGGCTCGGAACGCCCATCGGTTCTCACTCCAGACGACATCATGGCCGGAGTCATGCCGACCGGCCCCGTCGTCATCTACGACGACGATCACTACTACATGGGAGGTGTGATCGCCGAGAAGCTACGGCTAGCGGGCCTCGACGTCACTCTTGTGACACCGGCCAACGAGGCTTCGACCTGGACTACCCACACCGAAGAGCAATACCGGATCCAGGAGAGGATTCTGAGTCTCGGCATCACGCTGGAGACGGGAACGACACTTTCGCGGATCGACGAGGACTCCGTTGCGTTGGAGTGCATCTACACGGGAGAGATCCAACCCGTTCAAGCAGCTGCGACCGTCATGGTCACGTCGCGGCAGCCGCAGGATCAGCTCTTCTACTCCCTGGTGGACCAACTAGCGATCCAGCGCGTCGGCGACTGCCTGGCACCCGGGACGATCGCCACCTCGGTGTATTCGGGCCACCAGTACGCTCGCGAACTCGACACGGAGGTCATGGTCCCGGTCCCATTCCGTCGCGAAGGCTAGGCGAGGGGCCGTTGGCCACTGGCCGTTGGTCTGGCGACCAAGTCAGTGGACCGCACGAAGCGGCCCGAGTTTCGAAGAAACTCAACCCTGCCGGCGAAGCCGGCAGGCATTCTCCCCCCGCATTGCGGGGGGAGTGCCGATTCCTCGAGGCGAGGGGGGTCTTCCTTTTTCTACAATCGTACGCGCGGGTTCATCGGGTCGTAGAAGGAGCGCAGCGAGGCGGTGGCGGGGATTCGCCGCCCTGCCACTTCGATGTCGTAGGTTCCCGCTTCGAGCCAACCCTTGGTCACTCCGTCGGCATTACTCAGATACCCCATTGCCAGACACCGTTCCTCGACGTAGCTCCACATGCCCGAACTGGTCCGCCCGACGAGTTCGCCGTCGCGCCGAATTGGCTCATCGTGGTATAGGAGAGTGTCCGGATCCTCGAGCCGGAACTGGATCAAACGCTTCGTTCTGGGCAGCTCTCGCTGAGCCAGCAGCGCATCCCTACCCTTGAACGAATCCTTCTCCCAACCCACCGCAAAGCCGAGGCCGGCTTCCAGCGGTGTGTCCTCGTCGGTGATGTCATGGCCCCAGTGGCGATAGCCGGCTTCGAGGCGAAGGGTGTTCATCGCGTGGTAGCCGGCGTGATTCAATCCGAATTCATCGCCAACCTCGAGGATCGCATCGTAGAGCGAGGGTGTCTCTTCCCAGGCCACGTAGAGCTCCCAGCCGAGTTCACCCTCGTAGGTCATTCTCATCGCCAGCACGTCGTGGCCTGCCACTTCGATCCGCTGCGCCGTTTGGTATGGGAACACGTCGTTGGTCAACCCGGCCGACGTCAATGTCGACAACAGCGCACGGGAGTTCGGGCCCATCACGCCGAGTGTTGCAGTCTGCCGAGTGATATCCGTGATCGTGACTTCATAGCCACGGCATCCGCGGCGGAGCCAGGCAAGGTCGCGGGTACCTGCCGCGGCAGCCGTGACGACTAGATACTCGTTCTCGCTCAACCTGGTCACGGTGAGGTCGGCCTCTATACCTCCTCGATCGTTGCACCATTGGGTGTATGCGGCCTTCCCGGCCGGCACATCCACCTCGTTGGCGCATATCTCGTTGAGAGCAGCAAGAGCATCCGGCCCTTCGACACGGAACTTGATGAAGCAGGATTGATCGAACAGCCCCACGGCGTTGCGGACGGCATTGCACTCGACCCCCGACGCCTCAAACCAGTTCTGCTTGCCGTAGCTGTACTGATACACACGTTCCTGGCCTTCAAGCGCGTACCAGTTCGGCCGCTCCCACCCGGCCACCTCACCGAATACGGCACCTGCGGCATCGAGTCGATCGTGGATGGGAGACAGCCGCTGATTTCGGGCGCTTTCCTTCTGGTAGAAGGGCCAGTGCATGGCGTAGAGAAGCCCGAGACTCTCTGAGATCCGTTCCTGGAGGAACTCTGGTTTGCCCTGGAAAGGAAAGGCACGGCGGATATCTACCGATGAGAGATCCATCGGGGGATGACCGTCGGCGATCCAATCGGCCAACACCCAGCCGACGCCGCCGGCGGACTGAAGGCCCACCGAGTTGAACCCTGCCGCAACAAAGCACCCATCGACCTCCGGAGCTTCACCCAGGTAGTACACACCGTCTGGGGTGAAAGCCTCGGGACCGTTGAAGAAGAGTTCTAGTCCGCAGTCAGCCAGGGCCGGGACACGGTGAATGGCCTTCTCAAATATCGGCCCGATGTGCTCCCAGTCCTCGGGCAAGGTACCGAATGAGAAGTCCCGTGGAATGCCGTCCAGCTTCCAGACCTTCCCGCGCGGTTCGAAGAACCCGGCCATGATCTTGCCGGTTTCTTCCTTGAAATAGGTGTAGCCACCGGGGTCACGGAGTGTCGGCATGCCGCGCTCCACCCCGTCGAGCGGCTCGGTAACGATGTAGAAGTGCTCACATGCCTGGAGCGGAACGTTGACGCCAATCGTCTCGGCGAGGTGGCGGGTCCAGATTCCGCTGGCGAGTACAACCGTTTGGGTCTCGATGTAGCCCCGCTCGGTCTCGACACCAACCACTCTCTCGTTCTCGGCTACCAGCCTGGTAACCGCCACACCTTCGATCACCCGGGCTCCACGATTCTTCGCTCCCTTGATCAAAGCCATGGTCGTGTCGACCGGCGACGTCACTCCGTCGCGGGGGATGTACAACGCTCCGACCAGATCATCGGTGTTCAGGAGCGGAAACAGTTCCTTGGCCCGATCCATATCGATGACTTCGGTCTCGACATCGAAGCTGGCAGCCATCGTCGCCCCGCGCATGATCTCTTCCCAGCGTTCCTCATCGGCGGCCACCGAGATCGACCCCGGCGATCGGTAGCCGGTCGCCTGCCCGGTCTCGTCCTCGAGCTCCTCGAAGAGTCGCGTGGAATAGGTGGCCAGCTTCGTCAGGCTGTGCGACGACTTGAGTTGTGAGACCAAACCGGCCGCGTGCCAGGTCGTCCCCCCGGTCAAGGCACCTTGCTCGATGACCGTGACGTCGGTGATCCCTCGCCGTGTCAAGTGATAGGCGATGCTGGCACCGACAATGCCACCGCCGACCACCAGAACCTCCGTCCGGTCGGGGATCTTGCCGTCGGACCGGTCACCGAGTTCAGTTGCATTGGTCATCAGTACGCCCATCCCATCTCGATTAGGTATTGAACAGAATTGGCTGCTTGCAGCCGGAACGGAGTTGACGCAATAACCGAAAGCTGCTTCCTCATCAGCGCATCAGCTTCCACATCATCTTGGCCAGCAGAGAATCGCTCCCGGTCCGAGCCTCGGAGCGGTCCGCCTGGCCCATGATTTGCAGAGCCCCGTTGATTGCGAGCCAGCGAATCGGTTCTGGCTCCCATTTGCGCGACTTATGACCCACCCACGGAAGCCCGGTCCGGGGAGAATCCGTAGCGGTAATCAAGTCGGCGAGTGTGCGACCGGCGAGGTTTGCCGGTGACACCCCTTCGCCGACATACCCACCTGCCCAGGCCAATCCGTCTGCTCGATTGAACCCGAGAGATGGATACCAGTCCCGCGGCACGCCGAGGACGCCACCCCATCGATGGGTTATTTCAATGCCCTCGAGGACCGGCAAGAGCTCGACCAGCGATTCGACGATGCGGTCGTGGATACGGGATCGCTGCTCGATGGTCGGGTCGATTCTCGATGCATATCCATAGGGAGCGCCTCTGCCACCGAAAGCAATACGGCCATCGCTGGTGCGTTGTCCGTAGATGACCATGTGCCGGTCGTCTGCAAACGTCTGGCGCTCTGACAAGCCGATCTCAGCCCACCGGTCATCTCCGATAGGTTCAGTAGCCACCATCAGTGAGTACAAGGGCGACAGGGTTCGGGCGTGCCCACGCAGAGTCGGGGTGTAGCCCTCAACAGCTCGAACGATCACATCGGCCTGGACGGTGCCGCGCTCGGTAACGACCCCGCCCGGTTCGATGGAGGTGGCCGCGGTCCGTTCGACGATGGTCCCGCCCAGGCGCTCTACGGCCTCGCCCAGCCCCCGCACCAGCCTGGCCGGATCCAGGGCCGCGCTGTGAGCGAAGAACAGTCCTCCAACCACACTTGTGGCATTGAGATGAGAGCGAGCTTCACCGGCGTCGAGGATCCTGAGGTCGGTATCTGTGAGCCCAAACGATTCCTGATGGTGGGTTACCTCCGCCTGCATACGGGCGAATTGCGCTTGGTTGCGAGCCAGACGGATCGTGCCACCTTTGGCGAATCCGCAATCGATGTTCTCGCGGTCCACGACCCGGCCGACCTCGTCGACGGAATCATGGAGCGCTCCAAGCAGATGGCGGGCAGAGTCGTTATCCGATTCCCTTTGCTGCCGATCAGGACCAGCCGCAAGGTCACCGATGCACCATCCGCCGTTCCTACCCGATGCGCCAAAACCGACGATCTCCTTCTCAATGACCAGCACTCGAATCGTCGGGTCCAGGCGCAGAAGGTAGTACGCGGTCCAAAGGCCGGTGTATCCGCCGCCGACAATGGCTACGTCGACTTGTGTGTCGCCGCCGAGCGGTGGACGAGGGTCGAGAGAGCCCGGAAGATCGTCCAGCCAGAAGGAACGGCTGCGGTAGTCCACGGTCATGCATTCCTCTCCATGTATTCGTCGTGCGTGCTCACTGCCCAAAACTCACGAATCGAATCCCACTCCAAATTTGTCGAGCAGACTCAACCAAAGTCCGCGCCGGCCTTCATGGTCGTCCGAACGTTGTATGGCTTTCCTGGTCATCTGAACGCCTGCCCAACGTACCGGTTCAGGCGGGAACGGAAACGGCTTCTTCGACACCATCTTCAGTTCTGTTCGCTCAGTCGCCCTTCCGAAGACGAGGTCCAGCGCCACCCGAGCACCGAATCGGCTGGAACCGACACCGAGACCCGTGTACCCACCGACCCAAACGAGGCGATCGCTCTGAGACGTTCCCCACGCAGGCGCGAAGTGGGTGGTGGTAGCAACAGGTCCGCCCCACCGGTGCGTGAACCGCAAACCTTCGAGTTGCGGGAAGGTCTCGAAGAAGTGCTGGGCCAGCTTTCCGTGGGTGTCTTCGCTCTGATCATGTCGAGGGTCGAGATCACTGCCGAAATGATATGTGGCGTCGTAACCGCCCCAGAGAATGCGCCCGTCTTCCGTCATGCGGTAGTAATGGAATTGATTGGAGGCGTCGCCGATTCCCTCTCCCTCTTCCCAGCCAACCGACCTGATTTGACTCCGGTCGAGCGGTTCTGTCATCAAAACGTGGTCGTAGACCGGAATCATGTAGCGACGCGTTTGCTTGACCGGGCCGGCATAGGCGTTGGTTGCGGTCACCACTCGCTCTGCAATGACTCTTCCATTCGGCGTGACAACACTGAGCTTTGAGCTCTCAGACCCAACCGACATCGCCGGGGAGTTCTCGAACAACCGCGCGCCCAGAGACTCAGCCGCCGCCCGCAGGCCCCAACAGAGCCGGGCAGGATCCACCAGCGCTATGTCGTTGTATCGGATCAAACCGCCTACATAGCTCGGCGAGTGGACTCGTGCTTGCATCGTCGCGGAGTCGAGTAGCTCCACATCATCACCGACCGACAGATGGTGCTCGAGTGCATCTTGCAGCGAATCGAGATGCCACTCCTGAGTCGCGACGCCGACCTCCGGAGCACGCCTGAAATCCGCATCGATCCGATAGCGGCCGAGGCTCTCCTCTATGCCATCGAGGTTCTCGCGACCCATTCGCACCAGATCACTGATCTCATCGGGCCAGTGGGACATGCCGTTCGCCAAGCCGTGGGTCAGAGAACCGTCACAGAAGCCACCGTTGCGCGAACTAGCACCGAATCCGCAACGCTCTGCTTCGAGGATCACGACCGACAGTCCGGGATGCTCCTCGAGTGCCTGGACTGCAGTCCACAATCCCGTAAGGCCGGCACCGACAACCACAAGCTCGGCGGTGATGTCACCGCTCAATGCCGGCGCGGCCGCCGGGGCGTCTGCTCGCTCGGACCAAAAGACCGTCGGTCGCGCGCCGGCAAGTGCCTGTTTGGCCCAGCCGTGCATGGTCATGAGTTGTGCACCTGATTCAAAGCTCGCCCACTCACATTCTCACGCGTTCGCCCTCCGGGTCGTACATCGGACGCAGGGATGCAGTGGCCGCAAAGCGCTCTCCCGCGATGAGGATCTCGAATCCACCCTCTCTGATCATCTCTGCGGTAACGCCATCTTCGTCCTCGACGTAACCCATTCCCATTGCCGCCCCCAGTGTGTGCCCGTAGGCAGCCGACCGCAGGTAACCCACCGCGGCCCCGTTTCTGAGGATTGGTTCCTCGCCGTAGAGGATCGGTTCGGGATCCTCGAGCAGGAACTGCACCAACCGGGATTTCAACGGCATGTTCTCCCGCTGCTGCAACAGAGCTTCTCGACCGACAAAGCCTCCTGGTTTGTCGAAGTCGACGGCGAACCCGAGGCCGGCCTCCAATGCTGTGTCACTATTCTCCATGTCGAGCCCGTAGTCGCGTCGTCCCGCTTCGGTTCGAGCGCTCTCGAGTGTCTCGATACCTGCGTGGACGAGACCAAACTCGGCCCCCACCTCGAAGAGACGGTCATAAACGGTGAGCGCGAACTCAGTTGGTATGTAGAGCTCCCACCCGAGCTCCCCGACGAAGCTCATCCGCAGCGCCCAGCCTCTTGCATAGTGCATGTCGATCTCTTGGCCTGTGAAGTACGGGAACGCTTCGTTGCCTAGGTCGGCCAGAGTGATCTTGCCGAGGAGGTCCCGCGATTTCGGTCCTTGGACGCTTAGCAAGGTATAGCCGGACGTGACGTCTGTTACGTACGCCTGGCCACCTTCCGGTATACAACGACGCAGCATCTTCTCCACTCGCCGATGAAATGCCTCGGCTGCAACGACGAAGAACTGATCATCCGCCATTCGCGTGACCGTGACGTCGGCCTCTACGCCGCCTCGCTCATTCAGGAACTGCGTGTATACACACCGACCGATTGGAATCGCCACATTGTTGCCGGCCAGGTAGTTGAGCGAACTCTCCGCATCTGGACCCTGGAGAAGGAACTTCGACATGGAGGACAGATCGAACACTGCCACGCCCTCGCGGACCGCCTTGTGCTCGGCGGCGTGGTAGGGGAACCACTTCTTGCGGCCGTACGACTGCTCGTATTCGACCTCGACCCCGGGGGGAGCAAACCAGGAGGCGTTCTCCCATCCTGAGGAATCGGCAAAATGAGCGCCGGCTTGCTCGAGGCGTTCGTGCACCGCCGAACGCCGCACGTTTCGTGCTGTCGTCGGATGCGAATGGGGCCATGATCCCGTTGAGTGGAGTCTTCCGAGAAGCTCTACGCTGCGCTCCTCTAGATACGGGCGATTCGTCTGGAAAGGCAGCAACCGGGCCACATCCACATCGGTGATGTCCACCGGTGGCAGGCCGTCGACGATCCAGTTGGCCACGATGGAGCCGGCTCCGCCACCGGTGAGGATCCCTAAGGAATTGAACCCTGCGGCGATGAAGAAGTTGTCGAGTTCGGGAGCTTCACCGATTAGGAAGCCATTGTCGGGAGTGAAGCTCTCGGGCCCCGTAAACAGCTTCCGAATTCCGACGTTGGCTAGGTTCGGCAGGATCTCCATCGCGTATTCGAGGAACGGCGCGAGACGATCCCAGTTGGATGGAATCTCACCGAAGCTGAAATCATCGGGAACCTTGTCGAGCGACCAGGGGGCGGCTACCGGTTCGAAGAGACCGACCATGAGGCCGCCCACTTCCTCGCGGTAGTAGGCGAAGCGATCAGGGTCCTCGAAAATCGGCAGATCGCGCGAGACCCCGTCAAACGGTTCGCTGATCAAATAGGCGTGCTCGCATGCCTGAAGCGGGACTGAGACACCCGCCAGCGCCCCGAGTTGTTTGGCCCACATGCCGGCGCAGTTGACGACGTATTCGGCTTCAATAGAGCCTCGGTCGGTTATAACACCGGTGACCCGGCCATCCTTCTTGGTGATGCCGGTCACTTGGGTGCCTTCGAACACGCGGGCACCTCCCATCCGTGCCCCTTTGGCGAGTGAGAGGGTCACGCTCGACGGGTCGGCTCTTCCCTCGTTGGCGGTGTAGAAACCGGCCATCACATCGGATGCATCCACCTGGGGCCACAGCGCCGCCACCTCGGCGGGCGAAATCTCCTCGCGATCGATGCCCATCAGCTTCATGAAATCTGCTTCCCGGCGGAGCTTGTGGGTCCGTTCCTTCGTGCTGCCGGTTTGGAGGTATCCAACAGGCCTGAATCCCGTTGACAGCCCGGTCTCGTCTTCCAACCGCGCGAACAGGTCGCGCGAGTACTTCGCCATCCAGGCCAGTGTTTCCGTGGTCATGCCGCCCGACACCACGAGACCAGCCGCGTGCCATGTGGTTCCGGAGTTGAGCTGATCACGCTCCAGCAGCACGACATCGTTCCAGCCGAGTTTGGTCAGGTGGTAGGCGATGGAACACCCGATGGCGCCTCCGCCGATGATGACTACCCGGGCTCTATCCGGAAAGCGAGTGCCCGAACCGGTCTTCGCCGCAGGACTAGGAACTTGCTGAGTCTGAGCTTCGTCGTTCATCGTGGCTTCCCATCTTCAGGTGTTGCGTTCGCCCATCGCCTGCTCATGGTCCGCGGCGCGGTCGACGGTCTTCATACATTCGATCGGACGTTCCCTATCGGTGGATCGGGAGATTGCTAGGCCACCCCCCAGTTGTAGGTTTGCTTAGCCAGTCGGAGGTAGGAAAACACTTCAGCATTCAGCACGCCTGGTTCCATCCGGATGCCCTGCAGAATCTCCAACAAACGGTCTGTGTTCTCGCAGAAGATCTCTGCGAGAACATCGAATCGACCGGCAGTAACGACTACGTAGACCACTTCGGAGTGAGCTTGGACTGCAGCGACCACAGTGTCGATATCTCCCTGCACCTTGATGCCCACCATCGCCTGCGCAAGCTGGCCGGTGGCGGTCGGATCCGTGATCGCCACGATCGAGATCGCCCCGTCGTCTACCAACTGCAGGACACGCTGACGCGCAGCAGCCGGTGATAGGCCGACGAGGGGGCCGAGTTTCGAGAATTGCATTCGACCATCGGATTGCAGAAACCGAATGATCTTCTTGTCCGTCTCGTCCAGACGGAGTTGGCCCTGTTTGCCGTTTGATTCTTCAGACATGGTTCAGCCGCTCTCCATTGATGGGAACCCGCCATGTTGATTCAGATTCAATCGAGGCTCGTTGCATTTCCAAGTGTAACAATCGAATATCTGAACCATTTCGGCATTTTCGCTTGCATCGCCTAGAAATGCAATCGATAATGCCGTTCGGGTGGCTTGCAGTCGGCCCCCGCCGATTGAAGAGACAACCTGACAGGGAATCTGGGAGGTTCGAGAGCAGCGATAGCCCGGTGATATAGAGCCCGCCAAGCCGACATGAAGTAGCACCGGGAGGTACGCTCCAATAGGCGGAAGCCTGTATCGGCGGATGTCACCAGACGGAGGAACTGGCGAATCCGGAAATCCGGATCCCATCTGTGGAGGAGGGTCAAGTGACCAACGAACGACCAGCGAGGCGCCGTGGGAGCCGCGACGCCATCATGCGGGAGCTATCCCGTCAAGGAGTAGACAGGCGAGAATTCCTCAAGAAAGCAGGCGGAACGGGCCTCTTTCTTCTTGGTGGACCTGCGCTGTTGGCGGCCTGTGGGGTGGATGGATCCGAGACCACGACCACCCTCGCAGGAGGGGCAACGGGCACGACGGCCGCGTCCGGCCCCAGAAGAGTTGTAGTGGCCAACTGGCCGTTCTACATCGACCCGGGCGGCGACGACAGCTACTTCGAGACCTCGACTCTCGACGATTTCACAGCCGCAACCGGTATCGAAGTCCAGTACATCGAAGAGGTCAATGACAACGACGGCTTTTTTGGCAAATACCAGGCACCGCTGAGTGCCGGCGACAATATCGACCGAGATATCGCGGTGCTGACCGACTGGATGGCCGCCAGGTTCATCCGTCTGGGTTGGACCGAGGAGATCGATTACACCAACGTTCCCAACGCCACCAATCTCGTTGACGCACTGAAGAGTCCCGGATTCGATCCCGAGCGCAAATACACGCTGCCCTGGCAGTCGGGTTTCACCGCGATCGGATACAACCCGGCCCTGACCGGAGGTGAACTCACCTCGGTGAACGACATCTTTGATCCCACCTTCGCCGGCAGCGTCAGCATGCTCACCGAAATGCGTGACACTGTTGGTCTGGTGATGCTCGGAATGGGTATCGATCCGGCCACGTTCACGATGGACGAGGCAAGCCAGGCCATCGCCAAGATCCAGGAAAACGTGGACAACGGTCAGATCCGCCAATTCCTCGGGAACGAATACGGCGGCGAACTGGCGCAAGGGAACCTGGCTGTTGCGTTCGCCTGGTCCGGCGACGTTGTCCAGCTTCAACTCGACAATCCGGACCTGAAGTTCCTAGTTCCCGACGAGGGTCTCATGTTGTGGTCCGACAACATGCTGATCCCGAAGGGTGCCACCAACAAGGCAGAAGCCGAAGCGTTCATGAACTACTACTACGACCCAGTAGTAGCCGCCAAGGCCGAGAGTTGGATCAACTTCATCCCACCCGTCATTGGCGCACAAGATGCGCTGCGCGTGCTTGCAGATGAGATGGGCGACGACGAACTAGCAGCCATCGCCGATGATCCTCTCATCTTCCCGGACGAGGCCACCCTGGCCAAGACCCACATCTTCAGGGATCTCACCGAAGAAGAGGAAACCGAGCTGAACGAGATGTTCACCGCCGTTACAGGTGGTTGAGCGAGTGACCGACAAGGCTGCAGAGACGGAAGGCGGGTTCGGAACCACCGAACCCGCCGCTGTCGAACTCGTCAATATCACGAAGCGTTTCGGGGATGTGCTGGCCGTCGATGATCTAACTCTGAGCATCGGGGAGAACAAGTTCTTCGCCCTCCTCGGACCCTCTGGTTGCGGGAAGACGACAACTCTCCGGATGATCGGTGGATTCGAAGACCCGACGGCCGGGACGGTGAAGCTGCACGGGGAGGACGTGACCGGGCTCAAGGCCTACCGGCGTCCCGTGAACACCGTATTCCAGAGCTACGCCCTGTTCCCGCACCTGTCGGTGTTCGAGAACATCGCATTCGGGCTCCGTCGCACGAACGTGGGGAAACCCGAACTCGAGAACCGGGTGGCCGAGATGCTCGAACTCGTGCAACTGACCGGACTCGAGAATCGACATCCCGGCAAGCTCTCAGGCGGTCAACAGCAACGGGTAGCCCTGGCCAGGGCGCTCATCAATCACCCACGCGTCCTGCTCCTCGACGAACCGCTTGGAGCGCTCGACCTCAAGCTCCGCAAAGAGATGCAGATCGAGCTCAAACGAATCCAGCAGGAAGTTGGTATCACGTTCATTCACGTCACCCACGATCAGGAGGAGGCCATGACCATGGGCGACACCATCGCAGTGATGAACAAAGGGAGGATCGAGCGGATGGGTGCTCCGGCTGAGATCTATGAGGACCCGCGCACAGCTTTCGTCGCCAACTTCCTGGGCGGATCGAATCTCATGCCGATCACCGTTGTCGATCGAGCTGCCGGCTCCGTGACCACTGCCGACGGCACCAGGCTTGTCGTGCCACCCACTGCCCTCAACCAGGCCTCCAGCACCCTTCGGGTCGGCGTGCGACCCGAGAAGCTGAGTGTCTACCGCCCGGGTAGCGATTCAGTACCACCGAACATTCTGGCGGGTCGCATAATCGACGCTTCTTTCATCGGGGTGAGCACTCACTACGTGGTCAACACGCCGACGGCAGGAGACCTCACCGCAGTAGTCCAGAACCTCACCGGCGATCGATTCGCTCCCGGCGAGGAAGTCTTCATCGGCTGGCATCCAGAGCGGAGCTTCGTCATCCATGACGATCAAGACTGAAGAAGCCCCGGTCAACCCAGCCGCACTCAAAGCGGCCCGTCGTCGCAAGGCAGTGCCTTATCTGCTGTTGCTCCCCGGCGGACTCTGGCTGGCCATCTTCTACATCGCTCCGATGATCCAACTCGTCGGCATCTCACTGCAGGAGGGCACCTACCAGACGGGCTACGAGATGACATGGCGCTGGGAGAACTATGCCGACGCGTTCTCACTGGCCGGCGAGCACTTCCTCCGCTCGTTCCTCTACGCGGGAGCGGCAACCCTCCTCGCTCTCCTCATCGCCTACCCGCTCGCCTACGGAATCGCCTTCCGCGGAGGCAAGTACAAGAACCTTTTGCTGGTCCTGGTGCTCATGCCTTTCCTCACACCATTCCTTCTCCGGACACTCGCATGGAAGGTCATCCTGGCAGACAGTGGTTTCGTGGTTGAAGCGCTCAAAACGTTGCACATCATCGCACCGAACGGCCGCCTTCTGGCGACCGGCTGGGCGGTCATCGCAGGGATCACATACAACTTCCTAGCCTTCATGACGCTCCCGATCTACGTCTCCCTGGAGAAGATCCATCCTTCGATGATCGAGGCCGCCAATGACCTCTACGCCAAACCGATAACGGCGTTCCGGAAGGTCACCCTTCCTCTCTCACTGCCCGGAGTGGTGGCGGGCACGTTGCTGACTCTGATTCCGGCAGCCGGTGACTTCGTCAATGCCAGCCTGCTGGGGAATCCGCAGAGGTTGATGGTCGGAAACATCATCGACAACCGCTTCCTCCGAATCGTCGACTATCCGACTGCCGCCGCGTTGTCGTTCTCGCTCATGCTGGTGATTCTGGCGATCATCATCCCGTATGTCCGGGCCTCCGGTACCGAGGACCTGGTGGCATAGATGGCACAGGCTCTGAACACCAGCAGGAAGCCTTCAGTTTGGGCCCGAATCAAGCGCCGGATATTGCCCGCATACATGGTCGTCGCCCTCGCCTACCTGTTCATGCCGGTGGCGATTGTCATTCTCTTCTCGTTCAACGACCACAAGGGTCGGTTCAACTTCACATGGCAGGGGTTCACGCTCGATCACTGGAAGAACGCCTTCGATGTACCACGACTCTTCGATTCCCTGGTGACGAGCCTGCAGATCGCTTTCATCGCCTCTGCCGTCGCCACGCTGCTCGGAACGCTGATCGCCCTGGCATTGGTGCGCTACCAGTTCCGAGGCCGATCTACCACCAATCTTGGGCTGTTCTTGCCGATGGCGACTCCCGAGGTCGTGATGGGTTCCTCACTGCTAACTCTCTTCCTGGTGATGGGCATCGCCCGCGGATTCTGGACGATCGTGATTGCGCACATCATGTTCAACATCAGCTACGTCGTGGTTACGGTCAAGGCGAGACTGGCTGGTTTCGACCGCCATCTGGAAGAGGCCGCCATGGACCTCTATGCCAACGAGTGGACGACGTTCCGCAAGGTCACTCTGCCCATGATCCTGCCGGGTGTGATGGCAGCGTTCCTGCTCGGATTTGCCCTCTCGTTCGATGACTTCATCATTACCAACTTCAACTCCGGCAGCACGATCACCTTCCCGCTCTTCATCTGGGGCGCCGCCCGCGTAGGAGTCCCTGCTCAGGTGAATGTCTTTGGAGCCGCCATCTTCGTCATCACCGTTTCGATGATGCTCCTAAACATCCGCCTCCAGAAGAAACGCAGATAGCTCTTCTAGGGCAATAACCGGGTTGTGTTGGACCTAGGCGCGGCCGAGCACCAGAGCTAGCAACGCCATCCGGACGTACATGCCGTACTCCATCTGGCGGAAGTAGGCGGCGCGGGGGTCGTCGTCGACGTCCCGGGCAATCTCGCCGACTCGCGGAAGCGGGTGCAGGACCGCCATCTGCTCCTTGGCCGATTTCATTGTCTCGGCCGATATCACGTACGAGTCCTTGACTTGGTCATACTCGTCGGCGTTCTCAAAACGCTCTTTCTGAATCCTGGTTACGTACAGAATGTCGGTTGCGGGTAGGACCGAATCCAGGTCGGTTGTCTCCACCTGCTCTATCCCGGCGGCACGGACCTCTTGCACGAGCTCGACCGGCATCCGCAAGATCTCTGGCGAGACATAGTTGATCTTCACATCGAACAGCGTCAGCAGTTTCGCCAGCGAGTGGACGGTACGTCCGTACTTCAGATCGCCGAGCATGGTCACGGTGAGTCCGTCGAGCTTCCCCATTTCCTCGAGAATGGTGAAGGCGTCAAGCAGGGCCTGCGTCGGGTGTTCGCCCGGCCCGTCGCCGGCGTTAATCACCGGCTTTGCCGCCGCTGCCGCCGCCTCGGCCGCCGAGCCTTTCTCGGGATGCCTGATGACGATGGCGTCGGAGTATGACTCGAGCGTTTTGATGGTGTCTGGGAGGGATTCACCCTTGGAGACGGACGAGTAGGTGACGTTGTTGATCTGGATCACGCTGCCGCCGAGGCGCTCGATGGCGGCAACAAAAGAAGACGACGTCCTGGTGGATGGCTCGTAGAAGAGGTTCGTCAGCACCTTGCCCTTGAGCAAGTC
Source organism: uncultured bacterium (assembly GCA_965363685.1). Taxonomy (GTDB): domain Bacteria; phylum Actinomycetota; class Acidimicrobiia; order Spongiisociales; family JAHEDJ01; genus JAHEDJ01. The sequence continues at coordinate 15,480 of CBDTUP010000004.1, forward strand.
GAAGGTTCCTATCCTCTCCACCATCCCTCTCATTTCTTGGGCAACGGCAAAGATCGTGTCCAGGTCTGCTCGGTCGAACTGCGCAACGGACAGGATGTCCCGGCCGAAAAATCGTGGGTCTCGCTTCTCCCCAAACGGAAGGTGTTCGGTGGTACGCAGTGTGGTCATGCTGGGTCTCCTTCGATACTCCGCTCATCCCCACCGGGGGCGGCAGCGCACCGCACTCCCGGCAGAAAAAAGGCCGCCCCCTTGGGCGGCATCTCAACGAACGGTTGTTGGCTCATCGAGACGCCACCATAGCGGACCATTCACCCCGCGCGGAGTCTCTCCCGGTTGAACGTCCGACAGTGGCAACATCGCGGTGAATCGTCACTCACTGCGGCCGATACGCCGGCGCATCGTCCGTTCATACAAAGCCGGGCTCAGCCGGGAGAGCACATATGCGAGCCGGGCGGTTGCGCCCGGCAATACGAGCCTCGCCCTCCGATCCATCGCTCGATAGATCAAGTCGGCAAGGTGATCTGGAGAGATCACCTTGCCGGTCGTCGTCCAGGTTCCGGAGATTCCCGAACCACGATGTACGGCTCTTTCCTCGATCCCGGTCTCGACGAACGACGGGCAGATCATTGTCACCGTGACTCCCTCGTCGACCAGTTCGGCTCGCAGACTCTCGAAGAATCCATGCAGCGCGTGCTTGGATGCCGCGTAGGCAGTTCGGTAGAGAAGCGGACTGAATCCGGACACACTGGACAGAACGCCGATGCGCCCGCCGGCCGCAATCAGCCCCGGCAGCGCCGCCCGGGTGGCCGTCACTGCTGAACGCAAGTTCACCGCCAGTACCCTGTCGAAGGCCGCTGGAGGTGTCTCCCCAAAGGGTCCCAGTGAAGTAGTACCGGCGCAATGGATGAGGACATCGAGGTCACCCAGCTCGCTCACGACCCGATCCGCAGTCTCGGCATCGGTGAGATCAACCGTCACTTGTTCCACTGCGTCGCCTAGTGCCGCCAGGCCGGCACCATCGATGTCCAGGCCGACGACCCGGTAGCCGGAACCAACATACCGACGACAGACGGCTTGCCCGATTCCACCGGCTGCGCCGGTAACGACGACGATCCTCGATTCAGCCATGATGCTCCAGATAGGCGCGGAAAGCCTCGAGTGAACTCATCGCCGGTGCGTATCCGAACTCCTCGATCAGCCGCCGGTTCGACAACACCGGGCGGTAGCGGAGGAAGTCGACTTGTTCCGGCCCGTACGGCGCCAACCGCAAACGATGCAGAACCGCCAATGCACCTCGCACGAGTCCTGCCGGCACCCGGACATACCGTTTGGAGAGCTCGTCGGCGATCTCTCTCATAGTCACGGTCCCTGATCCGGCCAGGTTGAATATGCCCTCCCTCTGTTCCAGGGTTCCAATGGCGATCACCTCGACAACATCAAGATCCCAGATGAATACAAACGGAGCGTCCGATCCGGAGATGCCGAGGACCACCGGCCACTCGAACAGCTTGGTGATCTGATTCGAAACCGAACGTCCGAGAACCGTACCGGGCCGCAGGATTAGCTGCCGTACCTCCGGATGCTCGATCCTGTGGTCCGCCAGCATCTCTTCGACGACCCGTTTGTGATCCGAGTATGCGAACTCGGGGTTGCCCCGCAGAGGATCACTCTCGTCGATCCAATCCGGGTTGTCCGGGTGGTATCCGTAGGCCGCACCGCTGGAAACGGCGGTCAAGTGGCCTACTCCGCCCACCCGACATGCCTTTAGAACGTTGGCAGTTCCTTCGACATCAACCGAATACAGGAACTCTCTTGTGTGTTCCGGGCGGGGGCTCACAACCGCCGCCAGGTGGATCACACGATCGATCTGATGTTCTACCACCAGGTCGCTCAGCATCGGGTCGCGCACGTCCAAGTCGTGGTGCACGACTCCGGGCTTCTCAACCCCTCTTCGCAGGTCGACAGACACAACCATTTCGGACTCATCGGCCAACCGATCAACCACCTGGGCGCCGATGAATCCGGCCCCGCCGGTAACCAGAACCCGGCTCATACGCTTTCTGGCACGGGCGCCGGACGTCGGCCCCACCAGGTGGAAACCGCCAGGCCCGAGATCAGATGCCAAACTCCCCACCAGGCAGCAACGATGGCCATGCCACCCAGCCCGTTGAAGAACGAGAAGATCAGAATCAGACCCAACGCGGAGTTCTGAATTCCGACCTCAATTCCGATAGCCCGGGCGTCGTAGACGGGCGACTTGAGGCCACGGGCGGTCCAGTAGCCGAGCAGCATGGCGAATCCATTGTGGAGGAACACGGCAATGGCCACTGCTCCGACATGGTCGAGGAAATGCTGCCAGTTTGCTGCCAGGGCTCCGATGATGAACAACCCAAAGGCTGCCAGCGAGAAGATCTTCATGGGTCGGCGCAAACGGTCGGCGAGGACCGGGCGGCGGGCCGCCACCCACATCCCCGCTACCAGCGGAATGCCCAGGATCAGCAGAATCGTCACCAGCAGGTCGATCGGATTGAGATCCACAGAGGTCAAGATGGCGGCAGTGCCCTCATCGAGATTGCCCCAGAATGCCAGATTCAACGGGGTCATGAAGATCGCTAGTGCCGTCGACACGGCCGTCATGCTCACGCTCATAGCCGCATTTGCCTTGGCGTGGTGTGCCAGGAAGTTGGAGAAGTTCCCGCCCGGACAGGCTGCTACCAGGATCATCCCCAGGGCAAGCGAGGGTGCGGGGTCGATGATTCTGGTCAACAGGAACGTGAAGGCCGGCAGGAGCAGAAACTGAGCACCTAGGCCGATTAGCGGTCCGCGTGGATCTCGCACTACTCGCCGGAAATCATCCGCCCGAATATCGAGCGCCACTCCGAACATGATGAGGCCGATGAGGATGTTCAGCAGGGTGAGCGTTGCCTCGTTGAAGTTGAGTTCGACCTGATCGAGTGGCGTCACGAGTCCTCCTAGCCGGACGGCTCTTGGTGCATGTCTTTGAATGAGCGAAGGGCCGGCGCCCACATGTGAGTCACAGGATCGACATCGACGTGGATCACCGATGGCAGGCCTGAGGCCAGACTCCGCTCGAGGGCCGGAGCCAGCTCGGCTACGTCGGAGACTCTCTCCCCATGGGCCCCCATCGAGCGGGCGAGATCATCGAAGCGGATCTCGGAGAAATCGGCGTTGATGGTCTCGTCCTCACCGAGAGACTTCCTGACCAACGTCTTGAGGGGTTTGAGCGCGAACTGCTGATTCATCTTGACCATCCCCCACTGCCGATCCACGAAGACCACGTAGATCACAGGCAGGTCATTACGCACTGCCGTCTCGAGTTCCTGCGGGTGAAAACCCATGGCGCCGTCCCCGATCAGACAACAAACGGGCCGATCGGGCAGGGCAATCTTCGCTCCAAGGGCCTGAGCCACTCCGGCACCAAGCATGCCAAACTTGAACGTGGTCACAACCGAGTTCGGGGATCTCGCCTCGTGGAAGAAGTGCGACCAAACGGTGGCGTTTCCTCCGTCGAACACCCACACTGTGTCAGCGGGCAGAGTGTCTTGGGCAACCACCGGAACAGCTCCGGGATTGACACCTTCCCGAGTCTTCTCGAGTCGTTTGTTCAGCTTGGCGCGGTCGGCTCTGCGGTCTTCAGTCCAGGTATCGGGTTGTGGCTCGCCGGGCGGATCAGCTTCGAGAACCTTGCCCAGCTGCTCCAAGAACGATCGGATGTCACCTAACACCGCCAGATCCACTGCCTTGTTGACGCCCAACGACGAATCGTCGATATCGACCTGAATCACCTTCTGGGTTGCTGCCCAATAGGGCGGCTTCCCCCACCAATCGGTCTCTCCGAGCCGTGATCCAAGCACGAGCACAACATCTGCGTTGTTGCGGAGCTTCGTGTACAAGTCGAGGTGAAGCATCGGAATCGATAAGGGATGCGTCTCTTCCAATGCTCCCCGACCACCCCAACTTGTCGTGATCGGGGCTCCAAGCTGTTCGGCCACATTCCTCAGTTCATCGTGTGCACGCGCATGGATTACGCCCGTTCCGGCGTGGATGAGCGGAGACTTGGCCGCCCCCAGGATCCGAGCGGCGTTCTCGACCTGCCCGGCGTCGGGGACGATCGGATGCGCCCGCCGGTAGGACACGTACGGTCGAATCAGATCGGGGTCGAACTTGGACTTCCCGTTCATCACGCTCTCGGGCACATCAACGTGAACCACGCCGGGCCGTCCGGACCAACTTGACCGAAAGGCCCTCCGCATCAACTCGGGAATCCGGTCCCGGTTCGGGATGGCGGCCGCCCATTTCGTCATTGGCTTGGTGACGGCCGCTTGATCGAAGTATTGGAAAGTACCACCGCGATCCGGGTAGCCGATCCCCTCACGTCGCGATGAAGTGATGAGGAGAACTCTGTTGCCTTCGCCATTCTCGACCGCTATTCCCGGCAGTGCGTTGGCCACACCTGGTCCGTTGGAGGCGATGGCGACGCCGAGTTTGCCTGTCAACCGCGCGTAGGTTCCTGCCATGTGCAAGGCAGAAGTCTCGTGCCTGGGCGAGATCAGCCGCATATCAAATTCCTGGAAGACGGAGTACAAGCCGAAGTAGGTTCCGTCGATTATCCCGAAGACCGTGTCAACGCCCTCAGCAGCGAGCATCCGGGCAATCACCTCACCGCCGGTACTGGTAGCCATTCGTCCTCCTGGAAGCAACGAAAACGAGCCTAACCGGCCGTCGAGACCCGTTGTCGTCCAGGAGCGAACATCTCGCTCAATACCGCGAGTGAGCAGATAACAAGTAACGATGCGGTCCTCCCGACGAGGCAATTAGCAACGGTCGACAGCGTACGAACCCCACTCGGTGAGATGTGGATGACCGATGATGGAATTCTCGTCGATCGCATCGAGGATGGCCTCAACATCTCTGTTGAAAGCGCGATCGAGGTCCAGAAGGCGGTTGCGGAATTGACCAGTGATCGCCCGGTCCCGACAGTCGTCGACATGCGCGCAGTCGGGTACGCGGATCGAGCAGCCCGTCATATGTTTGGCGCATCGACCGAAGAGTCATCTGAACTCGCCGCAGCCCTGGTCGTCGGTCCAAGTTCAAGTCAGACCATGGCTCAGGCTTTCATCGCGATGGGACCGCAGCGACCAATCGAGGTCTTCACGTCTGAGCGCGAAGCTCTGGACTGGGCCCGGACCTTTCTCCCGGACCCGGAAGACGGTTCCCGGTAGCACGACGAGCCTGGAAGAATCCAGGATTGGTAATGTCCCATCGTTCTTCTCCTCTCGGCTCACTGCGTGCGCGGCTCACGGCCGGCGTAACCGAGCCATTTGGACATGCCGACTATCCGTTGGCCGACACCTTGCTGTACCGCGGCGATCCCGGCCTGTTCGGCCCGGAGTCAATGACATGGCAAGTGATCGGCGATGTGGCGGCCTTCGTGGGAGGAGTGCGGTCCCTGCTCGTTCAGGCCGCCCATCCCGAGGTGGCCACTGGAGTATCGGATCACTCCTCGTATCGGGATGACCCGCTCGGTCGCCTGTCGCGAACCTCCGCGTATGTGACCGCTACTTCGTACGGAGCTCTCCCTGAGGTTGAACGGGCCATCGACATTGTACGGGGTGCCCATAGGCCGGTTCGGGGAACCTCGCCGAGGGGACACCGCTACTCGGCCTCAACTCCCGAGTACGCGGCTTGGGTCCACAACGCTCTCACCGACTCGTTCCTGGCGGCTTACCAGACCTACGGGCGACACCGGCTGTCGGCAAGCGACGCCGACCGATTCGTCGCCGAGCAGACGCTGTTGGGATCGAAGCTGAGCGCGGATCCTCTACCGGCCACGGCGGCCGGGTTGGAATCCTGGGTAGCCAACCACCCGGATGCCGCCCCCTCGCCGGGGATGCGCGAAGCTGTTGAGTTCCTCAAACGGCCGCCGTTGCCTCGGTCCCAGCTCATCGGCTACCGCCTCTTGTTCCATGCGGCGGCGGCAACGATCCCGCGTCGCTTGCGGAGACTTCTTGGGATCCGCCGGCTACCCGGCGCCAAAATGGTCGGCCGCGTGACGGTCTCTGTACTGCGGTGGGCGCTCGGCTCATCACCGACCTGGAACCTGGCGTTGGTTCGAGTCGGCTCCCCGGCACCGGCCGGCTATTTCCGGCAACCGCTTCCACCCGTGGCCGCAAGTCCAAACGGCACAGACTGACCGCAGCCACCTCTCCTCGAGTTCGCGGAGAAGCCCCGCAATGCTGCAGCATCCCGGGGCTTCCCTTTCGTGAGCGCCGCCTGGCGCCCACTCACCAATCGCCGTGGTCCGGCAGTGAGAGCCTTTCTGTATCGGCCCGTCAGCAGCCTACGTATCCCGATCGGACTCTCATCGTACGCCCGCCCATCGACTCTGTCGAGGGGCAAGTTTTCGCGACCCATTTCAACGATCTGGGCAGCATTTTGCATCACATATCCGCCGCTACAGTGCCCAATAACGTCAAGAGGAGGCGTCGAGACGGAGGCCATCCAAAGCGATCTTGACCATGTCGTCAAAACTGCGCTCGCGTTCTTCCGATGTCGTAGAGTCGCCCGTCCGCACGTGATCTGAGACGGTGAGGATGGTCAGCGCCCGGGCGCCCTTCTCTGCGGCGGCGCCGTAGATGCCTGCGGCTTCCATCTCAACGGCGAGTACGCCCATGCGCTCCATGACGTCGAAGGCATCGGCGACAGGGTTGTAGAACAAGTCGGCCGAGTGGATGTTACCGACGCGCACCGGAACGCCGGCCTCCTGCGCAGCCAGCACGGCGGTACGAGCGAGTTCGAAGTCGGCGGTTGCGCTGTAGTCCCATCCGGCGTACCGAGCCCGGTTGCCCCCGGAGTCGGTCGAAGCCCCGATCCCAACAATCACATCTCGGACGGCCACACCTCGGGAAATCCCGCCACACGATCCCACT
>CBDTUP010000005.1:0-21774 GCA_965363685.1 uncultured bacterium
CCTCTCGATCTTCGAGGGAACTGAGGAGGTGCTGGCGTTGCGGGTGATCGGCAAAGGTCTGCTCGAACGGGCGGTATCAAGCACATGATCGATCATCCCGGATACCGACAGGCGTTTCTCGATTGGATGGCGTGCGCGCACGCGGGTCGCTCTGAACCAACCGCCGCCGCATGCCTGCCGAGCAATGATTCCCTCCTCGAACGAACCACCTGGTTGGGGGTGGCAGGGCACGTGCTGGACTACGACGACACGTACGCTCCGGGACTCTCGCACATCAGCGCGCCGGTCGCTCCTGCCGCACTCGTGCTCGGAGCGCAGGTCGGAGCCTCGGTAGATTCGATGCTCGTTGCCTACGCCGCCGGATTCGAATCAATGGCCGCGCTTGCGAAGGCAGGCCACCCGCTGCTGTATGAGCGGGGATGGCACCCGACTGCAATCACGGGAACCGTCGGCGCCGCCACCGCCTCCGCTCATCTCCTCGGCCTCGACTCCAGACAAACAGCCAATGCCCAACTGCTGGCCGTACTCGGCGCAGGAGGACTGCGCGCTGCCTTCGGCACGGACGGCAAGAGCCTCCAGGTGGGAATGGCCGCATCCCAGGGCGTTCAGGCAGCGGTGTTCGCGGCAAACGGTGCCACCACGAGCGAAACCGTTCGCGCCGGGTATGAGTCCGCCTACGGGGCCCGATGGGCCAACCCGATTCCAGGTGATCCCGCTATCGAGGAGAACTGGATCAAGGCATTTCCGTGTTGCCTACAGACACACTCGGCGATCGAGGCAGCCATCAGAGCGGGCGCGGCCGGTGAGGCAAGCTCAATGGAGACGTTGAAGGTCATCGTTCATCCACGGTCACGACAGGCTGCTCCTCTCGACGACGTCACCACCGGACTCGAGGCCAAGTTCTCGATTCCCTACACGACCGCGTTCGGATTGCTTTACGGCGCTCCGGCAGTGGGCGACTTCATTCGCGTCGACGAGGAAGCCCGGACACTCGCTACCCGCATCAGGGTCGAAGTCAACGATCACCTAGCCGAATCTTCTGCGATCCTGGCCTGGAACGGCGACTCTATCGAAATCGACGCAGCACACGGATCGCCCCTACATCCGATGACGGCTGAGCAACTCGACGGCAAGGTGCGGTCGCTGTCGAGCGAGATCCTCATCGGGGCACTCGACGATCCGGATTGGCCCGCTCTCGAAGTCCTCCGGTTGGTGGTTGGCGAATGAGCGGATTGCTAGACGGTGTCCGGGTAATCGATCTATCCAGGGTCCTCGCCGGGCCCTACGCCGGACAGATCCTCGCCGAGATGGGAGCCGACGTCATAAAGGTCGAACCGCCTGAAGGTGACATGGCCCGCGGAATTGGACCATTCATCGACGGCCGTTCGTTGTACTTCTCGTCTCTCAACACCGGCAAGCGCGGCATCGTGCTCGACCTGACCACCAAAGAAGGTTCTGCGGCTCTCGACGTACTACTCGGGACCGCCGACATAGTCATCGAGAACTACCGACCGGCGGCAGTTGAGAAACTCGGTCTGGAACCGGACGACCTGCTGTCCCGCCATCCGCACCTCGTGATCGTCACCATCTCGGGCTACGCCAGAAGCAGTGTCAGGGCCGCCGACGGGTCGTTCGATCTCATCGCGCAGGCCGAGAGCGGCATCATGTCTATCACCGGCGAAGCCGGGGGTGCCCCAGTGCGAGCCGGAGTGGCCATCAGCGATCTGGCGGCCGGGTTGTGGGCCGCACTGGGAGGCGTTGCGGCCTACGCAGGTCGGCTGCGCGACGGTCGCGGGCGCCACGTCGAGGTACCGCTCTTGGATTCGGCCATGTCGCTCCTGGCGTACATGGCCACTTCAGCAATGGGAACGGGCGTAGATCCGGCTCCAGTCGGTTCGGGACATCACAACATCGTCCCCTACCGGGCCTTCGCCACGCGTGATGGATGGGTGGTCATCGCCGTGATCGGCGACAAGTTCTGGCCGCTGTTGTGCAGCGCGGTCGGACTGGACCACCTCGCCGACAACCCGCGGCTTCGCACCAATCACCTACGTACCGAAGCCCGCTCGGAGGTCGATGCAACGGTCGAGGAAGCCGTTGCCCGATTCACGACGGCTGAGGCGCTAGAGCGTCTACGGGCAGCCGGGGTTCCCCATGCACCCCTCAACTCGGTTCTCCAGGCCGTATCTACATCGTACGTGCAGGAGAGCGAAATGGTTGCAGAGGTGCCAACGCCTGAGGGCAATTATCGGGTGGTGCAAGGCCCCCTTCGATCGGGAGGTCCACCGCGACCGGCCCCCAACCTCGGCGAACATTCGGATGAGATTCTCTCGGAAGTGAAGAACCGCGATTCCACCCCGCCCGGTTGAATCCGAATCTGGCGCCTCGAAATCCGAAGGAGTGAAGCGGCTTGCCCCGATCCGGCTAGTGCCGCGCCGCAAAGCCGACCCGAGCGGCGACGACTCCCAGAAATCCACCGAACACGAGCCAGGGCAGAACGTATCCGCCGCTCAAGTCGAGGAGCAGGCCGAAGATCGGTGGCGCTATGACGATTCCGAGCTGATTCGCGGTCATGGCCAGAGCCAGCGTCATGCCGACAGCGTGGCCGGGAGCGGCCTCGGCCACGAACACCACCCACGGTCCGTACCAGCCGAAAGCGAAGAACCCGACCAGTATCGACAGCATGAGCAGCGCCGTGAACGACGGGCCGCCGGCGGCTAGGGCGAAGACCACTGCACCCAGCGAGGCGGTTCCGGCGGCCAGTACGACGGGCAACATCCGGTTGGAGACCCGATCGCTCCAGGCAGCCAGCACGACCCTCCCCGCCACGCCGGCACCCTGGGCACCGAACAGCATCCACGCTCCCCGAGTGAGCGGCACAGCGTGCACGTCACGCAGGTAAAGCATCAAGTAGGAGATGATGACGAACTGCATACTCACCATCGCCAGACCCGACTGCATCGCCGCCCTGACCGGCCTGCTGCGTAGAAGACCGCCGAGTTCACTACGAAACCCGGGCACGGAAGCGAACACCGGGTCAACGGGCGCCCGATAGATGAATCCGAAGAGCAAGCCACTCGATGCCGCAATCGCGGATGCCAGGAGAAGGGCGGCTCGCCAATCCCAGTAGTCGGCCACCGCAGGTAGGACGGCTGCGGCGACCGCACCGCCGAGTGGCAATCCGGTTTGCCGGATGCCCATCGCCAGACCCCGCTGCTCAGGCGAGAACCAGGCTGCAACGACCTTGCTACCTCCGGGCTGGGACGCCGAATAGCCGCCTCCGCCGACGAGAAGCACGCCGAGCAGCATGACGTAGGTGCTACTGAACGCGGCCAGGGCCGCACCGGCGGCGAGCAGGAGCGCTCCCCCGGTGATGATCACTCGTTCCGATCGGCGGTCGAGCAACCGTCCGGTCGGAAGAAGTGCGATGACTGCAGCAAGACCAATCGCGGTCACCAGCAGGCCGGTCTGGACACCGCTGAGATCGAAGTCCTCCTGGATGAACCCCGCCAGGGCTCCCACCCCGAGAAACACAACGGCAGTCCCGGCCTGTGCGAGGGTCGCGACGACAAGGATCACCCAACGGTACGGGTCGGCCGAATCGGGAGCCTTAGCGAGATCCCGGGGCGATGTCCTCACCGCCCGCCGAGAAACGCTCGACGAACCTGGGGGTCTTCGATCAATTCCTGCCCGGTGCCCTCGTAGGTGTTCTTCCCGAGTTCCAGGACGTAGCCGCGATGGGAGGCCTCCAGGCCCTGACGGGCGTTCTGTTCGATCATCAGCACGGTGAGGCCGATCTCCTCGTTGAGACGTTCGACATGCTCGAAGATCATCCGGGTGATCGAGGGGGCCAGACCTGCCGACGGTTCGTCCATCATCAGGAGCTGCGGCTCGAGCATCAGCGATCGGCCGATCTCCAGCATCCGTTGCTCTCCCCCGCTCATCGTCCCGGCCATCTGCTTGGATCGTTCGGCCAGCCGGGGGAACAACCCGAAAATGACGTCGATTCGTTCGGTTATTCGATCCTGATCTCTTTCGAGGAACATGCCCATCTCGAGGTTCTCGAGGACGGTCATTTGCGGAAAGACGCTCCGCAACTGGGGGACGATGGCGATTCCGCTCTGCAGCACTTTCTGAGGTGTGAAATTCGTGATCTCCTCCCCACCGAACATCACCTGACCGAGCCTCACCTTGATCAGTCCGTAGACGGCTCGAAACACCGTGGACTTTCCTGCTCCGTTCGGTCCGATGACGCACACGACCTCTTGGGGGTACACCTCGAGATTGACACCCTGAAGAATGTCGAAGTCGAGATAACCGGCAAAGACATCGCGAACCTCGAGGAGTGGGCGTCCGTTTGGAGTGCTCATGTTCCGAAATACGCTTCAATCACGGCCTCATTCTCCATCACCTCAGCGGGAGTTCCCTCGGCCAGCTTCTCGCCGTAGTTGAGTACATATACGCGTTCGCACAGATCGGAAATGAATCGCATGTCATGTTCGACCACCAGAAACGCCTTGCCCAGATCACGGTTGAGCGCCCGGATGCGGTCCTTAATTGTCTCGACGAGTGTCGGGTTTACTCCAGAGGCTGCTTCGTCGAGGAGTAGCAACTCGGGGTCGGGCATCAAAGCCATCCCAAGTTCCAGAAGGCGTCGCTGACCGCCGGAAAGAGTGCCGGCCGGGGCGTCGGTCAGATGATCGAGTGTGAGGAAGTTGATGAGCTCTCGTGCGCGTCCTTCGACGTCTGCATGGCTTGGCTTCAGTTGGCTCCACAGATTCTCACCGCGCCACTGACGGCTCACGTTCATGTTCTCGAGCACCGTCAGTTTGCGGTAGACGCGAATCACCTGAAACGTGCGAGCCATCCCAAGATGGGCGACCTCATGTGGTTTCTTGTTGGTGATCTCCTCGCCCTTGAAGAACACCTGCCCTTCGTCGATCGGTTGCACCCGGCTGAGGCAGTCGAACAGAGTCGTCTTGCCGCTTCCGTTGGGTCCAATCAGACCGACGATCTCACGCGGATAGACGGCGAAGTCGACTTCTTTGACGGCGACGAGGCCCCCGAAGCGTTTCGTCACCGCGCGCCCTTCCAGGATGGGCGCCGCCGATGTAGTCGTCATCATCCAACTTCCTCGGGTTGGCGCGCCTCTTCCGGGTCACCGTCGCTTCGACCGACCCACTTCCAAACTCGCTGCAGGCTCGTGCCGGACCGGTCACCAAGCCGACCCATGATGCCCTCAGGCATATAGAGCACGATGAGGATCATCAGCAGGCCTTCAACCATCAGGTGATAGTCGGCGAAGTTCGCCGACACCACATCACGCATCCAGTAGATCGTTGCCGCACCAACCACCGGACCCGCCACAGTACCCATTCCACCCAGCATCGACATCATCACCAACTCGACCGTTCTGCTCTCAAAGAAGACAACGTCCGGGTCGATGAAGGTGTTCTGATAGGCCCAGAGACCACCGACGATTCCCGTCAAGAACCCGGCCACAACGAAGGCCGCGATCTTGTTGACCGTCGTATTGATGCCCCGCATTTCTGCACCGACCTCGTCTTCACGAATCGCGATCAGTGTCGAGCCGAACTCCGACCGGCGAATCCACCACATGAGCCCGACGACGATGACCGCCAGAATCAAGGTCACGTAGTAGAACAGCGGACGATTCAGATAGGGAGGCAGGGTGAGGCCAACGCCCCCTCCGGTCAATCCTTTCGAGACTCTGACGATCTCACGCACCGCGACGAACATCCCGAGCATGGCGATGGAGAAATAGGGGCCCTTGAGCCGCAAAGTTGGATACCCGATCAGCAGGGCAAAGATGGCCGCGAAAACGGCCCCGCCAACCATTGCAGTCCAGAACGACCACCCCTCGTTCATGAGGATCCCGGTGCCGTATGCCCCGATTCCGAAAAACACGGCGTGTCCGAAATCCACATATCCGGTGAAACCGCCCGTGAGATTCCAGTTTGAAGCCAGGGTGATCAGCATGAACATCTGGGTGAATCGGAACAACAGCGAGTTGTTCACCAGATTCGAATCGGGAAACACTGTTTGGGCGAGCGGCAGCAGCGCCAGGACGAACACCACGAGGCCGAGCCATGCCAACCGCCTCCTGGGTGACGTCTTCACGGCGGCAGGGGCGGTCACAGCTGCACCGGTTCCTCAATCGGTCGCAATCCGCCGAACAGTCCCTGCGGTCGGGTGATCAGGATGATCACCAGTAGTGCGAACGAAGCGATGATGGCCAGGTTCGTGCCGATTCCGGACACATACACGCCGATCATGCTCTCAACCACTCCAAGAACGATGCCACCAAACAAGGCTCCCGGAATGCTTCCCAATCCGGCCAGTGCGGTAATCGTGAATGCCCTCAAAGTGAGCGGTGGGCCCATGAACGGGAATACCGCCTGCGTTGGACTGATGAGGGCACCGGCAGCACCTGTTATCGCAATGCAGATACCGAATGTCAGAGCGTAAATCTTGTTGATGTCGATGCCCACAATGCGGGCAGCCTGCTTGTTCTGCGCGGCAGCCCGGATCGCCTTGCCGGTTCTCGTGCGCTGAAGAAACAGGTACAACGACGTCATTATCGCGAGGGCCACGACCATGATCATGGACTTCGTTACCGGGAAAGTGACGTTGCCGACGTTCCACGCTCCGCCCAGGGCCGTATCCGTGAGCCTCGGGTCGGCGGTGAAGATCAGCTTCATCGCGTTGGCGATCATGATCGAAAGGCCGAAGGTGACAAGCAGCGACACCAGAATCGGGCGGTCTACCACCCGGTTGATGAGCACTAGTTGCAGGATGTAGCCCAGGACAAACATGACGGGCATGACCAACAGCAGGGCCACAAACGGGTCCATGCCGAAGTTCTCGTTGAGCGCCCAGGTGAGATAAGCGCCCACCATGATCACTTCGCCGTGAGCCAGGTTGATGACGCCCATCACCCCCCAGATCACTGAGAAGCCCAGCATCATCGCCGCGTAGAAGCCGCCGAGCATGACGCCGTTGATGAGTGCTTGTAGGAAGAGGTCCATATCCCCTCAGGCAAGTTCGGGGTGGAGCCGAAACTCCACCCCGAGATACATAGTTTCTAGCGCTGGTCCCAGGGCAACATCGGGTACAGCAGATCGGCCACAGCAGCCTCAGTGGGTGCCACGACATTGACCACGCCGTCCTGAATCTGGATCGTGCCCATTGGCTTACCGGCGTTCTTGCCCGTCTCATCGAAGTTGATCGGTCCATAGAACGTCACGATGTCCAGGTCGTACAACGCCTGACGAACCGCGTCGGTGTCGAGCACGCCGGCTGCTTCGATGGCCAGGTGCAACGACAGAGCGGTAGCGGTCGATTCGGCAGCCTGGTAGGACGGAGGCTCACCCCACAGCGCTTCATAACGCTGGGCATATTCCTCGGCGGTGCCGAAGTATTCATCCGAATACCCCATGGTCCGTTCCCACTGGGTCGGACCCAGGATGAAATTGGCATCGGTGCCAACCTCAGCTGCGAAGTCCGGATTGCTCGGACCTACCGTGATGACCATTGCATCCGGAGTCCAGCCCTGCTCCTTGGCCGCCCGCACGAACAAGAGCGCATCGTTGAAGTGGCCGCCACCGACGAATACGTCTGGATCGGCATTCTTGAAGGTCGTAATGATGTTGGAAACATCGGCAACGTCCTTCGGATAGCTCTCGATGGCGAGGATCTCCAGGCCGTACTCATTCGCCCACTTCTCAGCACCCGCTGCGACCGAAGTCGGGAATGCGGTGTCCTCATAGGCGATCACGACACTGGTCGCACCCTGATCGGCCAGAGCCTTCAAGGCGGATTGCGTGTAGTTTCCGGCGGGAGTCAACACGGCGAAGATGTTCTTGAAACCGCGCTCGAAGATGGACTCCGAAGCGCCGTTTCCCTCCACCATGATCACGTTGTACTTCTCGGCAATGGCGCTGGTCGACATCGTCAAACCGGAGGAATATGGGCCGAGTAGGAAATCGACCTCATCCTCGGTGACGAGTTTCTCAACGAGGTTCGCCGCCGTATCCGGGTCACCTTCATCGTCGTAGTAGACGATCTCGACTTCATAGCGATCGTCGCCCACCGCGATGCCGCCGTACTCGTGATTCACCCAGTCGAGCCAGAGGTCATAACCCTGGCGAGTGTCCTGTCCTTCACGTGCGTACTTGCCGGTGTCCGAAACCGCCGCACCAAGGCGGATAGTCCCGGCGAACATCGGCTCTTCCATCGCCTCTGTCGTCTCGGTCGGAGTCGTTTCCTCGCTGGTCGTGTCGTCGGTAGCGGCTGGTTGCGTCGTTGCCGGAGCTGCGGTCCCCTCCGTCGTCTCGGTTGTGTCGCTGCCACAGGCAGCTGCCACTAGAACGAGTACCAGGATCAGGGACCATACGAATCGGTGTCTCATAGGCTCACCTTTCTCGCCATTGAGCGGCCGTGCGACCGACCATCCTCGGTTGGCGTACCGCAACACCGTACCAAGTCCAGCCACCGCGCGTACTTATAAGTGAGCACTACCTGGACTTATGAATCGATCTCAGCGCTTGAAGTTGGGGTCGAATCCGAGCGGGAGTTCCAGACGATTCGCCTTCATGAGGTTCCGGTCGGAGAGGATTTCTCCAGTCGGACCGTCGGCAATGATTCGTCCGCCATTGATCACCAGTGAACGCGGGCAGAGTTCCAACGCATAGGGCAGGTCGTGGGTAACCATCAGCATCGTTATCTCGAGGGAGGTGAGGATGCCGGCTAGCTCGCGACGCGATGCCGGATCGAGGTTCGACGACGGCTCATCGAGTACGACAATCTCAGGCCGCATCGCCAGGACCGTTGCGACGGCCACCCTCCGCCGCTGCCCGAGGCTGAGATGGTGAGGAGGACGGTCGGCGACTTCCAGCATGCCTACCGCCGTCAGGGCGTCTGTGACCCTGGCTTCCAGCTCATCGCCTTCGAGACCATAGTTGGCGGGGCCAAAGGCGACATCTTGCCGGACCGTCGGCATGAACAGTTGATCGTCCGGATCCTGAAAGACAATCCCGACCCGCCTGCGGATCTCCTTCAGGTTCTCATCGACCAACGGCAATCCGGCGACCCGAATGGACCCGCTTTGCGGGCGAAAGATCCCGTTCAGATGGAAGACGAGCGTCGTCTTGCCCGCACCGTTAGCGCCGAGCAAGGCGACCCGCTCGCCCGGATGAATGTGAAAATGCGCGTCGTGAAGTACCTCGGTTCCATCCGGATACCGGTAGTTGAGGTCGATTACTTCGAGCGCCGGAATGCTCACAGGACGACCGCCACGACCATTGTGACCAGGGCAACGGCAGGAACCACAAGGGCCCGGGACCAATCCCCTACGGTCGCGGCTCCGCCGTTGAGAACCGGCACCCGTCCGTCGAAGCCACGAGCGGTCATCGCGAAATAGACGCGTTCGCCACGTTCATATGATCTGATGAACAAAGCACCGGCCGACGAGACATACGCCTTGGCCTGCCAGAACCATCTCGGATCATGACCGCGCGACAGCATGGCCATGCGCATGCGGTGCATCTCACCGGCGATGACGTCGAGATACCGGACCATGAACCCGGCGATCGAGGTGATGAGCCGTGGCACTCTGAGTCGGTCCAGGCCGGCGAGGATGTCCGGAACTGTCGTGGTGGCGGTGAGCAGAATGGAGGCCGCCAACCCGAGGGTTGCCTTGGCGATGATGTTCCAACCTCCCCACAGCCCTTCCACCGAGAGCGAAAGGCCGGCTAGCTCGACCTGTTCGCCGCCGGCTACGAAGGGCAGCGCTACCGCGAACAGCACGAACGGAATCTCGATGACCAACCGGCGCATCACGAACAAAGGTCGCAGGCCGGCAGCCCACATGGCTGTCAATACCAGGCCGGCGTGTACCCCGAAGGCCCACACTGCCTGGCGGGGAGTCAGGACAACGGCGATTACGAACACCCCGAGTGCCCCGAGCTTGACAGAAGCCGGCAAGCGATGCAGTTCTGAGTCTCCATGCACAAACAAGGCGTG
This sequence comes from uncultured bacterium, assembly GCA_965363685.1. Taxonomy (GTDB): domain Bacteria; phylum Actinomycetota; class Acidimicrobiia; order Spongiisociales; family JAHEDJ01; genus JAHEDJ01. The sequence goes on from CBDTUP010000005.1 coordinate 10,045, forward strand.
CGTGTGTGTGCCGCTCATCGACGAGCAGTCTCTTTTGGTTTGCGACGACCGAGCAACACCAGCCCTGCGCCTGCAACAAACGTGACGGCCAAACCGATCAAACCGGCCGCGACGGTTCCGACGCCCTCCCCGGTCGTGTCTGATCCGTAACCGGCCAGCGGCGAGTCACCAAGGGCGCCATCCTCAGCCTCCGCGGCGAAGCCTTGATCGATCGCAACTCGCTCGAGTCCGTCGGGGTCGCTCGAGACGCGCGGAGCAACAACGGTTACGAGCAAGACGGCAACAGTCAGACCACCAACGATGAACGCAGCAACCGGGCCGCGGCCCAGCACGGCACCGCCATCGTTGCGCACCCCGTACAACCTTGCACCATGAACGAGGTCGGGCCGGACGGCGATCACAGAGCCGAGCACCCCCGCAGTTATCAAACCCTCACCGATCCCAATGAGCGAGTGGGTTCCAGACATAGCGGCGAGAACTGTCGACAAGGGAGCGCCCCCCGCTCCACCGATCGCATACTCGGCAACAAACCCCAGGGACGAAGCAACCACCGACGCCCAGGCGGCGACTGCCGCCGCGATCAGAATCGAGGTTGAGGTCTTGCGGAGGATGACCATTATCAGCCGGAAGAAGAACCATCCGGCGATGACGGTGAGAATGCCCATGTTGACGATGTTGAGACCGAGGGCAGAGAGGCCCCCGTCGGCAAATAGCAGAGCCTGGACAATCACCACCACCGACAGGACGACAACGCCAAGCCAGGGACCGATGAGAATCGCAGTGAGCGCCCCGCCGAGAAGGTGCCCGCTCATGCCGGCGACGACCGGGAAGTTGAGCATTTGTAAAACGAATACGAAGGCGGCCACCAGGCCGGCCAGCGGTATCTGCCGATCCTGGAGAACCTTTCCCGCTCTGCGGAGACTCGCCCCGAGTCCCGATGCGGCAACTACGCCTGCGCCGAGCGACGTCACACCGTTGATGAACCCGTCGGGAATGTGCAAGCGCGATCCTTCTTACTGCAAGTCACTTGCAAGTATAGGAGCCTACCGGTCCTCCATCTGCACTCCAGTGGTGTTGATAAACATGGCCAGTGTTACGTACATGCCGACGGTGACGATCAAGTCCATTACTCCCTCGATGCCGATGCTCGCGGTCAGGGTCGACTGCAGTTCGTACCCGAGCTTCCGGCGGTCAATCAGATCGTCAACCGCCGACAACAACGTCGACTCCTCCAATGGCCACCCACGGGTGGAGTCAACTGCGATGCCTTCGATTTCTGCCTCGCTCAATCCTGCTGCTCGACCGCGGACAACGTGATGTTGCCACTCATATTCCGCCCCCAATCGATGAGCTACCCGCAGGATCGCCAGTTCCCTGTTTCGCGGATCAAGTGATCCCCCGGTTGCAATGTGCTGGCGAAGAGGCGACCAGGCGGACATGAGTTCCGGATGCCGGGCCATCACTCGATGAACGTTGAGAACCGGTCCAAGCTGCTGCAGAACTCCGTCCAGACGCGGATCCCATTCATCTTCGGGAAGCGGCTCGATATCTCCGGTTTCGTGTTCAATCATCCGAAAACGCTAACCGACTCCGGGAAGCTACAGATCCAGCAAGGCGTCCAATGCGTCGCGAATGGCAGCTTCGTCACGAACACCCGGCCAAGTGTCGAATACCTTGTCGTCTCCTGTAATCAGGAAAGAAACCGGTTGATAGGGCACTCCGTAGAGACTGAAGATTTCAGCATCCTCGTCCAAGGCCCAGTCGAACTTGCCCGACTGGAGAAGCCTGGCTGCTTGCTCCGCGGTATCGTCGTAGGTCCCCTTCCACGCGACCGCAACGAAAGCGATGTCATCTCCGTACTCCTTGGCGATCTCATCAACGACGGGCAACTCCCGTCGACATGTTGATCACCACTCAGCCCAGAACACAAGGTAAACGGGTCGGGCCTCCTCACTGAGAGTGAATGACCCGGTGGCGTTGAGGTCGATCGAAAAATCTGCCGCGACCGGGCCGTCGAAATCGGTAACGGCCGCCGTCGCCGGTGGTTGCTCCACTGTGCCTTCGGTCGCAGAGGGTGCGTCCCCAGTATCTCCGGTGGTCGGTTCGGGGGAGGTTGACGTGGCGGCCGGCTCCGCCGGAGTGGAATCAACCCCAGCGCCGGTCGTGCTGGTGGTATCCGCGGCCCCGCCGCAAGCGGCAACAAGGAGGCTCAAAGCCAGCAGGAGCATCACTGTGCGTCGCATCCCGGACATCCTAGGACGAGCGGCGCTGTACTCGCGCGCAGTCATCACAGGTGCCCACGAGGGCAAAATGAACGGAGTTTGGAGCAAACCCGTAGCGACCCCCGAGAGAATCGAAGACGTCCTCTACATCCTCGATTGGCACATCCACCGACCTGCCGCAGGATTCGCATACCAGGTGGTGATGGTCGCTGTCTTCAACCAGGTGCACAATCCCCGGGCCGTGCCCCAGGTGGACATGATGCAACCTGCCGAGGCCTTCGAACACATCGAGAGTCCGGTATACCGTTGACTGGTCGATACTCACACCGGCTCGTTTCGACGCCCGCTCCTGAATGTCGATCGCCGTCAGGTGTTCGCCTTGGCTCTCCGCCAGGACGGCACAGATTGCTTTGCGAGCGGTGGTAACCCGAAGCCGTTGGCTACGCAGGTCCGCGACGAGATCGGCAGCGGAGAGATTGGCTGATGCCATCAGCCCTCGGCCGCCAGCTGATTGCTGCGAGTGATAACGCGGTCCAAGACTGAAGCGGCAGCACCAGAGTCGATCGCCGCTTGAGCGAGTACCACGCCACTTTCGAATCCGTTCGCAAGGCCGGCAGCGACGATGGCGGGCGCGGCATTCACCACGGCTATGTCACGTTTTGGACCCAACTCACCATCGAGGATGCCCCGAGTAATGGATGCGTTCGTGGCCGCATCGCCCCCGAGCAGATCCTCGGCCGATGCCCTGGCCACGCCGAAGTCCTCCGGTGTGAACTCTGCGTGAGTGATTTCACCGTCACGCAGGCGATAGATGTAGGAAGGCCCGGTAGTTGTGAGTTCGTCGAGTCCGTCCTCGCCGTAGACCACGAACGCATATTCCGAACCAAGATTCCGCAACACGCCAATCATCTTCTCGGCCATGCGCGCGTCCGAAACACCGACAGCCTGCCGCTTCGCCATGGCCGGATTGGCGAGCGGCCCCAAGAAGTTGAAGACGGTCGGGATTCCCACCTCACGCCGTACCGGACCGGCATGACGCATCGACGGGTGATAGAGCGGCGCAAAGAAGAACCCAAAACGTTCCTCACGGACCAGCTGCGCCATCGACTTCGGAGGCAACTCGATGGCAACGCCGAGTGCCTCGAGTACGTCGGCCGATCCACATTGTGATGATGCGGAGCGGTTGCCGTGCTTCGCCATCGTTACACCGGCGCCGGCCGCGATGATGCTCGCAGTGGTCGAGATGTTGAACGTGCCGGATCGGTCACCACCCGTTCCCACTGTGTCGACAACCGGTACTCCGACGTCGACCTTGACCGCGACCTCACGCATGGCCTCCACGAAACCGGTCATTTCGTCGGTCGTCTCCCCCTTCATTCTCATCGAGACCATGAAGGCGCTGATCTGCGCGGGTGTCGCACGCCCATGCATGACTTCGGACATCGCCGCATGGGCAGACGAACGGTCTAGGTCGGTTCCATCGGCTATACGACCGAGGATGTCTGGCCAGGAGAATGAATCGATCATGATCTGCGAGTGTAGAGCGGGCCTAGGCGCGGAACGCTTGAATGCCCGTGAGAGCGTTGCCGAGCACCAGCGTATGGATTTCGTTTGTCCCCTCGTAGGTGAAAACCGACTCGAGATTGTTCATATGCCGGATGACCGGATACTCCAGGGTGATACCGTTCGCACCGAGCATCCCGCGGGCCTTTCTGGCCACATCGAGCGCTTCACGCACGTTGTCCAGTTTCCCGAAACTCACATGTTCGTGCCGCAACGTACCGGCGTCCTTCATCCGCCCGAGATGGAGCGCAACCAGCGTCCCCCGGTTGACCGACACGGCCATATCGGCGAGTTTCTGTTGGGTCAGCTGGAACGAAGCGATCGGGGCATCAAATTGCTTCCGATCCAGCGTGTAGTCGAGCGCCGCCTCAAAGCAAGCTCTGGCAGCTCCCATCGCTCCAAACAAGATGCCGAATCGAGCCTCATTCAGGCACGAGAGCGGTCCGCGCAAGCCGACGACCCCCGGCAAAACCGCATCTTCAGGCAAACGGACGTCCTCGAGAATCAGCTCTGAAGTCACCGATGCTCGCAGCGAGACCTTTTTGTGGATGTCTTGGGTACTGAAACCCGCGGTATCGGTGGGAACGATGAAACCCCGTACACCTTCATCCGTTTGGGCCCACACGATCGCGACGTCGGCCACTCCCCCATTGGTGATCCACATCTTCGTACCGTTGAGCAGCCAATCGTCCCCATCCCGGATCGCACGTGTGCGCATCGAACCTGGATCGCTGCCCGAATCCGCTTCTGTGAGTCCGAAACATCCGATCGCTTCTCCGGCGGCCATGCGCGGTAGCCATTCTTGCTTCTGCTCCTCGGATCCGTACGCCCAGATCGGGAACATCGCCAGCGAACCCTGCACCGAGACGAAACTCCGGGCACCGCTGTCTCCCGCCTCCAGTTCCAGACAGGCCAGTCCGTAGGCTGTGGCTGAGGTCCCGGCGCATCCGTATCCCTCGAGATGCATACCGAGTAGACCCAGGGCTCCCATCTCCTTGGCCATCTGCTTGGAAGGGAAGATGCCTTCCTCGAACCAGTCCGCAATGTCGGGAAGAATCCGATCGCCGACGAACTGGCGAACGGTGTCCCGAAGGAGAATCTCCTCGTCGGACAGCAAGGCGTCTATGGCTAGGAAATCGCGGGGATCCGGCGGCGCGGGCGTAACGATATTCATTGGATACCTCTGAGATAGCTGTACACCAGAGCGTACCGCGTCCGGGCGGTGTTCAAGCTCCCCGTCGCTGCAATCGACGGCGACCGGATGCGGTCATGCCGCCCCAGATACCGTAGGCCTCATCGAGCGCCAGGGCGTACTGAAGACATCTGACTCTCACTCCACACTGTGCACAGAGCGCGAGAGCCGGGACAGCACTCTGATCGGGGCCGGGAAAGAACAGGCCGGGGTCTGCGGTGGTGCAGGCCGCTCGTCTCGGCCAGAACAGATCATTAGCAGATCCTTCCATAGCTGACCTGTCGGCACTGCAGCAATCAGTTCAAGTCAGGACGAAATCAATACCGTCGCCGGGTTGTAGGACAACCAGGCGAACCAGAACGTGTCCAGGTGAGGAATGGCGGTCAACCTCTCACCGGATAGCTCCCCTTCCACTGCCTGCCCAAGGACGTTCCAAAGACTGCCCGTCTCGAGATCCCGGAACCCTTCTTCCAGGGATTCGAAGGTCAAGTTCATGTCACCGGCTCGAGGAATGTAGACGCCAACGCTTCCAACGTCGCGACCCGTCGCCACACCGGAGGCGTCGAGAGCACTCGACTGACCGGGATTCCAAAACAACACGACATTTGTTTGCCCGACGATCCCGGGGGTGACCGTGGGCCCGGAGTCACTGATTCCGTCCAGCGTCCAGGCCGTGGATGTTCCTTCGAGATTGACGCCGACAACCCGCTGTTTGGCCGGGGCACGGTCATCGACCTCGCCGTCGAACAAGAATGGAAAACTGCCTACGTCGTCGTAGCCAACGTATGGGTTGGACCCGTAGGGACGATTGTGTCCCGTTCTCTCGACGTCGAGTACCTTCCCGTCGGGGTGAGCAGCCACGAAGTCAGCCCACGCCAGTAGTGGAGAAGAGATAGGAGTCAGCTCCACTCCGGTCCTCACCCCCGCAACGGCCCTTCCATCGAAATGTGTCCAGAGCGATTCCGTCTCACGGTCGTACATGACCAGAGCGGAGTTGAACAAGAACCCTGATGTACCGAACGTCGTCAGGCGGCCCTCGATGCGGCGTTCGTAGGTGACTGCGGAATTGCAGAGCGGGCAATAGGAGATCGCAACAGGCACCTCACCTACGGTGTCATTTACGATCTCGTGCCACATCAGAATCTGCACCGGGTAAGCCCGAACATCGCCATCGATGTCCAAGACCACGACAGGCTCATCGTCGCTCAACCACTCATTGGCCTCACCGGCATCGACGAACCGCGGCGTATCGATCGCCGGTATCCCATCAGGGACCTGGCCTTGCAGGAGACGATCGGTGTCTATCAATGGCTCGGGAAAACCGTCGCCGGACAAACCGTTCGGTGCCGCGTCCAGAGCCGACGGCCCTTCGGCCGCAGTGACGGTGGTGGCCGGTTCACCGGGTGTTGATGTTGTTGTCTCGATGCCATCAGCCGCGGATGTCGATGTCTCTTCGGTAGAGAGATCGGACGACGACTCGGAAACTACTTCAGTTCCGGCCCCACAGGCAGCCGCCACCATTCCAAATACGATTACCGCTGTCAGATGACGAAAACGATGCTTCATGCACCCGATCAACACGCGACCGGCGTGTGATTGTTCCCACTGGCGGGAAACCTAGTCGGGATCACTACAATGTATTCTCCGAAAGAGATCAGACGAGGAGGTCCACCCTGAGCACCCTGTACTTCACGTATACGGCGCTCATATCGCCCGAGCGCCTGGGTTCCGTTACAACCGACGCCGAGTTCAAGTTCATCGCCCACCTCCCTGAGACGAAACTGATCTTTCCGCTGGCCAACGGAAAATGGGAAGGCTCGCTGCCATCGGTGCGGGCCGAGGCAGGTAACACTGTCTGGGGCGCCGTCTTCGAATTGGCCAATGGAGCCCTCGAAGCAATCGACGCGGTGGAAGCGGATGAGGGACGCGTTCAGACTCAGGAGTTCAAAGCAGTCGACCGCGAAGGACGTCGCCATGCCGTGGTCACGCATGCACACTCAGAAGAGATCGAGCACGATCGGATTCCTTCTCGCGATTACATGGGTCTGATCGTCGCCGGTGGACGTCATTGGGGATTGCCGACCGGCTGGGTCGCCGGTCTCGAAGAGTATGTCGAAGAGCCGCTCTACTAGTCGCGGGTCACGAGTTTCTGGTAGCAAGAAGCAGGGGTGTTAGCCCGTTTCGGCTTCTTCCTTTCTTCACTCTCGAACCCTGGCCCAGAGAACGGCCAAAAAGGCCTCCAATCGATCTCTAGAGTTCGACTGTCACACGGAGCCCCTAGTTGAGATCACTGAGTCTCGGAGCGATCATCATTGGTGCCGTTACCGGCGTACTGGTAGCTGCCCTGGTCAGCGCATTGGCGTGGGCACTTCTGGCACTTGCCGGCATGGAGACACCGGAAGACCCTGCCCTCATGGCAGGGATTGTCGTTGGGTTCAGCGGAGCAGGGTACGCGGCCGGCAGAATGAGCCGGCCCTCGGCGCCACACGGCCTGATCGCGGGGCTTCTGATGGCAGTAATAGTGGGAGCAGTGAGCATCGCGTCCGGCAGTCCGGCCCCACCTCTTGTAATAGTGATCCTGGTTCTCCTAGCCGCCGCACTCGGGCGAATCGCCGGAGCCATCGCCGGTCGCCGCTGAACACCCCGCCATGCATTCCGGAACACCACCCGGAAGGGTTTCGTTGTACTCTTCGACATGGTGAGCCTGCCGGGCGGCCGCTCTCGTGGTCTTCAGATCACGTGAGAGGAAAGTCCGGACTTCACAGGGCAGGGTGCTGGGTAACTCCCAGGCGGCGCAAGCCGACGGAAAGTGCCACAGAGAACAGACCGCCTACGTTGGTTTTCGAACCAGCCGGCAAGGGTGAAACGGTGGTGTAAGAGACCACCAGCATTCCGGGGAACCGGGATGGCTCGGTAAACCCCACCTGAAGCAAGGCCAAGCAGGGATCATGGGTGACCCGCTCGGACCGCGCCTAGGCGCAAGTCCAATCCCAGGTAGGCCGCACCGAGGTCGCGCGGTAACGCCGGCCCCAGATGGATGGCCGCCTCTTCGGCTTCGCCGAAGAGGTTGGAGTTTGCCGAATGGCAAACTCCCGCCGCAAGGGCGTGGCCGGAGAACAGAATCCGGCTTATAGGCAGACTCACCGCTCGGGGCCCCTTCGGGGGCCCCGCCACTTGGCAGATCCTTGTAGAGAGCGGGTTCTCTGCCGCCCTTCCTCCCTCGACCGCCGATCGGTAGATCGGCGCCCACTCCGCCCACCTCTGGTGGTGGGAGAACGGGGTCAGAGGTTCCCGAAGTCATGCCGGGTTGGAAGCTCGCCTTACTTCTCTCCCTCTACTCCCAACGCGTAGCTTGCGCCTCCGCGTCGGTTCTCGGCAGGCGTAGGACGAAGCTGCTCACACCGTTCTCGAATTGATACGTCAGGTCACCATTCATCGCATCCGCCAACTGGCGCGACATCGCCAGACCTACACCTACCGCCTCACCCCTGCCGGTCGATTCAGCCGAGGTGCCATACATCTCGAATATCGTTTCCCGATCGGCCTCCGGAATACCGGGACCGTCGTCAAACACCTCAACAACCCCTCCATCTTCGGTCGATCTAACGTTGATCCAGATCGTCTCACCACCGTATTTGAACGCGTTTGAGACCAGATTGCGGATGATCTGACGTACGCGAAGGGGATCGGCCAGAACCCAGGTGTTAGAACCGTCCACGCGAACCTTCCGCTCTGGTGTTTGCCACGCCGCGACAACATGGTCAACCTCGCCGCGAAGGTCCCGAACCTCCGGCGAGACCTCCAAGCGTCCGGATTCATGTCGGGACACGGTAAGCAAGTCCTCCACGATGCCGGCTGCTTCTGAGCTCTCCCGCGCCAGGATTCCGATGAGAACGGCTGCCTCGCCCTCGTCGAGCTTCTCGAGCGAATCCCGCAGAGTCATCGAGAGTCCCACAACCGAGGTCAATGGGTTGCGGAGTTCATGGCTGATTCCCGCAATGAGGGCGCTGCGCTGGCGATGAAGTAGTTCCAATTCTGCGTTTCGCTGTTCGAGGGCCACCCTCAGCCGGGATTGAGCGATCGCTCCGGCGATATGGCTGGCGACATGTTGTATCAACTGTACGTGGCGACTAGTGAAGATCTCTGATCGGCTCGAAATGAATAACATACCGATCGCCTCGTCACCCACGAACATCGGACAGCTCATCACTGCCCGGATTCCCTCCGCCAGCAGCTTGTGCCCTGGGTGATCCTCCGGCCTTTCGCTCGCATAGCGCTGAACGTCATTCTCGAGAAACGGTGGAGACCCCGGAATGAGGGTCTCTTTGATCGACCTCTCGAGCTCCACGATGTGTCCCACGCCGAGGATCACCGGTTCGTATGTCGCGCGAACCCAGGTAGTGGTCAGGAGGCGGCCACCATCGTCCACGTTGGTGTAATCCATCCGATCGTATGGGAGGATGGGTCGGAACTCCTCGAAGACCGCATCGAGAATCTGCCCGACGCTCACGCCGGCGTTTACGCGGGCCGAGATTCGATAAAGACGATCCGTCTCCTCAGCACTTAGGGTGATCCCCCGTCTGGTGGCGTCGGCCGTTTCGTTCACCGCACTCCTCTGGTCGGTCCACCGCCGAACCGAAGCTACTGCCGATCAACCGGTCGGATTACTCGGGCAGGATACCAATCAGCTCAAGCCGATGGCATTCCCGTCTTCATCGAGATCGATCCCGTGTGCCGCAGGGCGAACGCGCAGCCCCGGCACCGTGCGGATATCGTCTGCCGGCGGGAGGACGAACCGGCGCCCAGGGAGGCGCACACCTCGGGGCTTCCATCCTTTGGGCGCACTCATCAGCTTCGAGTTGTGGCTGAGCGATAGGCGAGTCTTGGTCATGCATACCGCCATGTGAACCCAACCCTGATCCTCTGCCGGCGTGATGTGCCGGCGAGTTGGAACAAATGATCGGTCGGAGCCGGGATCAAACGAATGCGCTATAGGCCGGTATCGAGAGCGGCCATAGCTGCCAGCAGCACTGCCGCCCGCACCGCCGGTTCGCTTGAGTTCTTGAGCAACGCGGCAGCTGAACGCACCGCACCCAGCGCCGCGGACGCGGCTACCTCTCGCTGCATATCGGGCGCCGGGCCGATCAGCAATTGCCTCAAGCGCTGCGTCTGTCGGTGTGAGGTGGCCTCAATCTCGGGATGATTCAGGACACTGCGGTCGAAGGCGATGACATCTAGGGCTGTCCGGAACTCGAGCAGCAGGTCCAGGTACTCGGTGAGGAGTTGATGGGGATCTTCCTCGGCATCGTGTCCATCGAGAAACGCGTCGGCAGCGTCGAAATACGGACGCAACACGGTCATCAGGATGTCGTCCTTGGAATCGAAGTGGTAATAGAGCGCCGCTTTGGTGATGCCCAGTCTGTCCGCTACATCCTGAAGCGAAGAACTCGAGAAGCCTCTGAGCGCAAACACCTCAGCGGCGGTCTCCAATATCCGGTCCCTTGTCGAGACTTCTGCCGGCATCGCCACCTGGTCCTCCTGATAGCACCTGTATCGACATGAAGACCAGGCGACCGTGAAGCGGTCGCCGCGAGTCCCCCGCGATTGACGCACTCTACAAGAACGGGAAGGGAAAAAGCTAGGGTTCGAACATGTGCGGTCGCTTCGTTGTTACACCGGACCCTCAGACAATCGCCAGGTTCTTCGGAATCGACGACGTGACTGTGGACGACCTCGGCGCCAGCTATAACGTCGCTCCTACCGACTCAATCTACGGCGTGGCAGAACACCAGGGGCGAAGGAAGCTTGGAGCCTTTCGCTGGGGCTTGATCCCCTGGTGGTCCAAGGAAAAGGGCCCGCTCCACATCAATGCACGGGCCGAAACGGTCGCCTCGAAACCTGCCTTTCGGGATGCATTCGTTCGCCGCCGTTGTCTCATCCCGGCTGACGGGTTCTATGAATGGGAGTCCGCAGCCGAAGGCAAGCAACCATTCTTCATCCACTCGGCAGACGGAGAGATGTTGGCCATGGCGGGAATATGGTCGCGCTGGACCGACCCCGAGACCGATGACGCCACTTCAACGGCCGCGATCATCACAACCAAAGCGAGTGGGCGAGTTGCCAACCTGCATGAACGGATGCCGGTGATTCTCCCCAAGCCCCTTTGGGATGCCTGGCTCGACCGTGAACTGCGCGATCCCAATGAAGCGGCGCGGTTGCTCCAGCCTGTGATAGACCTCGAATTCCATCCAGTTTCCAAAATCGTCAACCGTGTGCAGAACAACTCCCCGGAGTGTGTGATGCCGATTGACCTCTCGACCGAAACATAAAGCGAATGGGCCGGCACTTGGCCGGCCCATTCGATCAGCGGGTGTAGTCGTGGAGGATGAGCGATCCGCGGTCGTCGCTCAAGCCACCCGCAAGCGGCCTTTCTCATGCAGCAACCGGGCTCCAGTGGCGACAAGCGCCCTTCCCAGTACCGCACGGATGTGAAGAGGTCGCCCTCGCCCTCGAGGTGGAGCGTTGGCGATCATTTGCTCGAACTGCTCGATGCGGGCACGTCCGAAATCGTCGTTCATGGGATTCATCAGTTGGTCTCCTTTGGTCGTACAGCGCCGGCTTCAACGAACTCCTCCAGCGCCTTGGCAGCCTCTCCGATCACACCGGTCCGAAGGCTGTATTCCTTGTCTGCCCCCAGCGAGACCCTCACCAGTCGGGCGGATCTCAATACCCGAAGATGGTGGTGGACGGTTG
>CBDTUP010000006.1:0-20282 GCA_965363685.1 uncultured bacterium
CGGCGCTCGGGTTCCGACCGGAACGGAACCCGAGACTATCGAACACATTCTCGCCGTCGCTCCGCATCACGAACTCTTCAAAGGTGGCGTCAGCGACATCTTCGCCCTCGATGAAACTGTTCGGGCCAACCCGGCCGCCATCGCCGATGTCACCCTTGGTGCCTTCGAACACGGGATGAGAGAGATCACGTTCAACGTCGAGAACTGTGATCTGGTGAGAATCACCGGCTACATGGTGAGGTTGTCCGACATCGAGAAATGGAGAAATGAGGGTTCGCGGATCAACAGCACCGTCCTCGGTGCCGATTCGGTGGACAACTGGCACCTGCTCGACCGGACGCCGCGAGTCATCAGCAATGAACTCGATCCCCGGCCTCGTCAGTAAGACGCTCCACACCTCACTCGTAGACGGCCCGGGCAACCGGTTCGTAGTGTTTCTCCAGGGCTGCAACTTCGACTGCTTCAACTGTCACAACCCGCACACGATCAACGTCTGCAACAACTGCGGTGACTGCGTCCCAATCTGTCCACAGGATGCACTGGCGCTGACCGATGACCGGATCATCTTCTCGGAATCACTCTGCGACCTGTGCGATAAGTGCCTGGATGTGTGCGATTACGACGCCAACCCGATGGTGAAAACCCGAACTGCGGCGGATCTCGCCGATGAGCTGGACACCATCGCCGCCTTCGTCTCGGGCGTGACCGTCACCGGTGGAGAGCCGACCATCCAGCTAGATTTCCTCATTGACCTCTTCACTGAGGTCCATGATCGAAACCCCAGCCTGACCACCTTCGCCGACTCCAACGGGTACCTCGATCGGTCGGGATGGGACCGACTGTCACCTTCGATGGACGCGGCGATGATCGATCTGAAGGCGATTGGCAACTCGACTCATCGACAGATAACCGGAGTTGACAACGACCTCGTTCTCGAGAGCATCAGTCACCTCGCCTCAATAGACAAGCTCTACGAGGTCCGGCATCTCCTCATCGAAGGACTCACCGATACCAGGGACGAAATCGAGGGGATGGCATCGTTCCTCATTTCGATCGACCCCAACATCCGGCTTCGACTCATGGCCTACCGCCACCACGGTGTCCGCCCGGTCGGCAAGACCTGGCCGGAGACTTCGATGGAATCAATGGAGTCATTCGAGGAACGGCTGCGAGACAGGGGCCTGACCAACATCGTCGCCAGTGTCCCGATCCTATGAATCCGGTCGACCTGAGATCAGCTCCGCCCCCATCCGAATGGGGCGTGCAAGTCGACCCGATTGCCGTTGGCGCTCTGGCAGAGAAATGGGCGAGCACCCCGATGCCGGCATCCAGTTGGGACTACCCCGGCCTCCCTTCCTGGGAGGGCAACGCCTGGATCGACTTCTGCATCGCCGCAGTCTCGGTAGTTGTCTGCCTGTGGCCGCCTGCAGGTGCAGATCCATGGGAAGTCGACTTCCAAGGTGAGCGTCTCGACGACGCTCCCGCTCTCTTCTCGCGCTTCGCCGCCCAACTCAATCCCAGCCCGGATGGTCTCGACTTCGAGGACTTCCGTGCGTGGTCCCATGCCGACGGGCTCGATTTCTTCTCGGGACGCGGACACCTGCAACTAGTCCCCGAGCGGATCACCCAGCTTCGGCGGGTTGCTGAAGCGATGTCTCTGCGGTGGAACGGTGACGGTAGCCGATTGATCCAGGCGGCTGAAGGGGACGCCAACGAGATAGTCGAGCTTCTGGTCCGGACGATCCCCGGGTATCGCGATGAAACGACATCCCCGGAAGGGCTCCTCCGATTCAACAAACTCGCCCACCTGGCCGTGTCGATGATGGCAGCCCGCTCCCCCATTTCAATCCACGGACTCGAGAGATTCCCGGTGTATCCCGACTACATGCTGCCGGTCGTGCTCCGCCACCATGGAGCCCTGCAATACGCCGAGGCACTGGCGGCCGCGGTCGACAGTCGCCGACTCATTTCCCACGAGAGCGAATGGGAAATCGGAATCCGTTGGGCAACCGTGTACGCCGGAGAGCTTCTCAGAAGAGAACTGGCCGAAGCGGGAAACCCGGTCACAACCCCCGCTCTCGACTTTCACCTGTGGTCATCTGCTGTTCTCGGACCCGACGCCGGACAAATGGGCGAGCACCACCGTACGGTGACAATGGCCTATTGAGCCATTAGCCCTTGGCCGTTGGCCAGAGGGCTACTCCGAGTCTGCGAGTTCGACCGGGGGCTGATCCGGGGCTTCGACTTCCTCGAAACTGAGCTCACCGGTCTCGGGATCGAGATCGACAACGATCGTCGTTCCAGCCTTGAACTCGCCGAGCAGCACACGTTCGGAAAGGGCATCCTCCAACTGGCGCTGGATAGACCGGCGCAACGGGCGGGCACCCAGCTCGGGGTCATAGCCCTTCTCAGCCAAGTAACCCTTGGCACTGTCCGACAAGGCCAGCTGCAAACTCTGAGATTTCAACTGGTCATAGACCCTGGCCAGCATGAGATCGACGATCTCCTTGACCTCGTCGAGGCGCAGCTCATGGAAAACGATGACTTCATCGATCCTGTTGAGGAACTCGGGACGGAAGTTCTTCTTGAGCGCTTCGGTGACCCGTTCCTTCATGTACTCGTAGGTGACCTCTTCGTCGCCCTGGTGGAACCCGACGGCCTTCTTCCGAAGTTCGGACGTACCCAGATTGGAGGTCATGATGATGACCGTGTTCTTGAAGTCGACGGTACGACCCTGCGCGTCGGTCAAGCGACCATCTTCGAGAATCTGCAACAGGGTGTTGAAGACATCCGGATGCGCCTTCTCGATCTCATCGAACAGGACAACGGAGAAGGGCTTTCTGCGTACCGCTTCGGTGAGCTGTCCACCCTCGTCGTAACCGACGTATCCCGGTGGCGATCCAACGAGGCGGCTCACCGTGTGCTTCTCCATGTACTCGGACATGTCGAGTTGGATGAGGGCAGCTTCGTCGCCGAACAGGAACTCTGCCAGCGCCTTGGCCGTCTCGGTCTTTCCCACGCCTGATGGTCCCAGGAAGATGAACGATCCGGCCGGGCGCTTGGGGTCCTTCAGACCGGCGCGGGTCCGGCGGATTGCTCGGCTGACCGCACCAATGGCGTCGTGTTGACCGATGATCCGCTTGTGGAGTTCGTCCTCCATCCTGACCAGTCGGGCAGTTTCCTCTTCGGTCAGGCGGTGAACCGGAATGCCCGTCCACTGTGCCAGAACCTCGGCGATTTCCTCTTCGTCGATCACCCAGGTGGACGCAACGCCGGCCTGGGAGGCTTCCCTCTCGCGATCCATGCGGTCTGAAGTGAGACTGCGTTCCTGATCGCGCAGTTGAGCGGCCCGCTCATATTGCTGCGTTTGAACAGCTTCGAGCTTCGACGAACGAACCTCGAAGATCCGATCGTCGATCTCCTCCAACTCCGGCATGCTGCCTTTCCGCTGGATGCGCATCCGGCTTCCGGCCTCATCGATGAGGTCGATGGCCTTGTCAGGAAGGAACCGATCCGAGAGATAGCGATCGGCCAGGTTGGCCGCGTTGACCAGCGCCTGATCGGTGAAACGAACCTTGTGGTGAGCTTCATACCTGTCGCGCAGTCCGTGCAGTATCTGAATCGTGTCCGAGACCGTCGGCTCTTCGACCTGGACCGGCTGGAACCGCCGTTCTAGAGCCGAGTCCTTTTCCAGGTACTTGCGATACTCCTCGAGAGTCGTAGCGCCAACCGTTTGTAACTCTCCTCTGGCAAGCATCGGTTTCAGGATGCTGGCCGCGTCTATTGCACCTTCGGCTGCACCGGCACCAACTAGCGTGTGAATCTCATCTATGAACAGGATGATGTCGCCCCGGGTGCGAATCTCCTTCAGGACTTTCTTCAGTCTCTCCTCGAAGTCGCCGCGATAGCGCGAGCCGGCCACCAATGAACCCAGGTCGAGGGTATAGAGCTGTTTGTTAGTAAGAGTGTCCGGGACATCTCCTGCAACGATCCGCTGTGCAAGGCCTTCGACGATGGCCGTCTTCCCGACACCAGGCTCCCCGATGAGTACCGGGTTGTTCTTGGTGCGACGGGACAGAATCTGCATGACTCGCTCGATTTCCGTCTGCCGCCCGATGACGGGGTCGAGTTTCTGCTCGCGAGCCGATTGAGTCAGATTGCGGCCAAACTGGTCGAGAATCGTCGAACCACCTGCCGGTTGCTCCGTTCGCCCTTTGGCCGAACTCGGCGCCGAGGGCTGATCTTCCCCCTGAACGCCTGAGAGCAATTGAATGACGGTCTGCCGAACCTTGGGCAAGTCGGCACCAAGTTTCTGGAGGACCTGAGCCGCCACCCCTTCACCCTCGCGTATCAAACCCAGAAGGATGTGCTCGGTGCCGATGTAGTTGTGACCCAGCTGCAATGCCTCGCGCAAGCTGAGTTCCAAGACCTTCTTCGCTCTGGGCGTGAACGGAATGTGACCGCTAGGTGCCTGCTGGCCCTGACCGATGATCTCGACGACCTGCTGACGAACCGAATCGAGGTTGATCCCGAGGCTCTCGAGTCCGCGCGCGGCTACACCTTCGCCCTCATGAATGAGGCCAAGGAGGATGTGTTCAGTACCTATGTAGTTGTGGTTGAGAAGGCGAGCCTCCTCTTGAGCGAGCACCACAACTCTGCGAGCCCGATCAGTAAAGCGTTCGAACAAGGTCTCTTGACCTCCTACCAGATTCCCGGCGAGCTGTTTCTCAGCCGCGGCGACGAGTATACCCCCAGCCCCGGTCAATCCATATGGCTGTACTGCTCCAGTCGGCCTGTGAGGACGTCATCTGCGCGTTTGCCCGTAAATCTGCCATCGGCACTGTTGCACTACCATGCGCCCTTATCTGTTCGGAAGGTCGTGGATGGACGTCCCAACGCTCGAAGACCTAGTACCGCTTCCAGAGATCTGGCAGCGGCTTGAACGAGTCGAGACCCGGATCCTCGAGGTCTCCCGGTCTAGTGATGCCTTTCTGACCAATGCGGCTCAGCATCTACTCGTGGCCGGCGGTAAGAGATTCCGACCGCTCCTCTCCCAACTCGCCTCCGAATTCGGCCCTGCCGATGACATGCGCTCTATCGACGCAGCAGTGGCCGTCGAGCTGATCCATGTGGGGAGCCTCTATCACGATGATGTGATCGACGAGGCAACCACCCGGCGCGGGACCACGTCGGCAAACACGAACTGGGGCAACACGGTTGCCATCCTCGCTGGGGATTTCCTGATGGCGCGAGCTTCCGAGGTTGCGGCCGCAACCCTGGGCCAGGCAGCAGTCGAGATTCTGGCAAGGACCTACGCCGAGCTGGTCGAGGGCCAAACGCTCGAACTCCAACTCGACTGGGATCTTGACCACGGAGCCGACCGGTATTTCAAGGTCATCGAAGGCAAGACAGCCAGCCTGATACGCACTTCCGCCCGCCTGGGGGCGATGGCCGCCGATGCATCCGAGGAGACCATCGAACGAGTCAGCCGCTGGGCTTGGGAACTGGGGATCGTATTTCAGATCACCGACGACGCCCTCGATCTGGTCGCTACCGATGAGTTTCTCGGCAAACCGGCCGGCTCAGATATTTCAGAAGGCAAGTTCACCCTGCCCGTTCTGGAAGCACTGCGCGGCCCGGACGGCGATCGCATTCGAGAGTTGCTGTCGGCGGAGCACCCATACGCAACGGAGTCGGTCGCGGAGGTGATCGAGCTGGTCCGTGCAGGTGGCTATGTTGAATCGGCCCTCAATGAGGCAAGCCGCCGAATCGATCTGGCCAAGGCGGCAATAGCCGACCTTCCAGCATCGCCGGCGAGAGGTACTTTGGAGTCACTCGGCGGATACCTCATCAATCGAGTCGAAGCGGCCCGAGCGTCGAGCCGCTAGCCGATCTGTCTACGAGACTTGCCGAAGACGCCGGCTTCACTCTCCCAACCATCCGGGTCTAGCAGCCGACTGGGGCGTCGAGATACAACACGGATGGAACCATGCGCTCACGGACGATGCTGCACAAGACCACCCGGGTCGGAAATCCGGATTCGGGCAATCAGCCGCAAGGCACAACCATTTGGCAAGGAGAGGCGCAACGAGCAGCGAACGTTTCCCGGATAGAGGTTCCGTTCAAAGCACCGTCGAGTCACCAACTGATGTCGGTGGCATCGATTGTGCCGGAGGCATATCCAACTGATGGCCCAACAACCGAAGCGGACAGAGCGGCGGCAACCGGACTCATCGGTGACCTTCTCGGCGACTACCTTGAGTACCCGGCCTCACACTTCCCAGGCGTCAACGGCGAGTTCGTTCTGGTCTTCCCCGATATCTCGAAGACCGACGCCGGGTCTGTGCTCGAGAGAGCCCGGCGGGCGGTGCGCAACCGGCCGGATGTTCCTGATGTCATGGTCAGCTTCTCAGCAGGCCTCGCCTCAAACGAAGTTGCAGAAGATCAGCAAAGAACTCTCGATACCGGGAGAGAACTTCGTTCGGATGCACAGGTGAAAGGAGGTGACCGAGTGCAGATCCAAACCGAGGAAAACAGCGAGCAACCCACAATCCTCCTAGCGGAGGACGACACCCTCACCGCTCGATTGATAGTCCATCGCCTTCAAAGGGAGGGCCACATCGTGGTTCATCATCCAGATGATCAAAGCGCTCTCGAGGCCGCCCAGGAAGCGGGAGCGGGCGCATATGCGCTGGCGATCCTCGACATGAAGATACGCGAATGGACTGTTTCGAACTCTCGGGACGAATGAAAGAGGACCCAGAATTGGCCTCGACTCCGGTAGTGATGCTGACCGGGATGGGCGCAGAACATGACGTCGATCGCGCCCTCTCAGGCGGAGCGGACGACTACATACTGAAACCATTTTCACTAACTGAGCTTGCCCTCCGGGTGCAACGCCTGCTCGCCCAATAGGCGGTGATCGCGCATGTGGCCCGGCGAAATCTCCTCGGCGTGGACGACCGGCACTTTCATCGGCCCCTCACTTGGCCGTTAGCCATTGGCCATTGGGCGAAGAGTGAGCTAGCTCGGGGTTTCAGGGCGGAGGTGGGGGAAGAGCAGCACTTCGCGGATCGTCGTCTGGCCCGTGAGAAGCATCACGAGTCGATCGACTCCAATCCCGATGCCGCCCGTGGGAGGCATGCCGTACTCCAGCGCGCGGATGAAATCCTCATCGATGGGGTGGGCCTCATCGTCGCCGGCAGCCTTGGCCCTTGCCTGCTGCTCAAACCTCTCCCGCTGGTCAATCGGGTCTATCAGCTCGGAGAAGGCGTTGCACAATTCCATCCCCCCGGCGAACAACTCGAATCTCTCCGTCAGGTTCTCATCGGAACGGTGGATCCTGGCCAGCGGCGATGTCTCTTTGGGGTGGTCGATAACGAACACGGGGTCCCAGAGATTGGGCTCGACGAGGCGTTCATACAACTCGGCCAGCACCTTCCCCTGTCCCCAGGACTGCTCGAAGGTGATCCCTTTAGCGGCGGCCAGGTCACGAAGACGCTCAATCGGCCAGTCGAACCCGATCGGCTCACCAATCGCCTCGGTCAACAACTCCAGCATGGTGGCACGGCGGTACGGCGGAGTGAGATCGAGAGGCCTCCCCCCGTAGGCGACTTCGGTTGAGCCAATCGCCGACAGAGCAACCGCAGAGACGACCTCTTCCATCAACGTCATGAGGTCCTCGTAATCGGCGAATGCCTCGTACGACTCCAGAGTGGTGAATTCGGGGTTGTGCGTGGTGTCGACACCTTCGTTGCGGAATATCCGGCCGAGTTCAAAGACCCTCTCAAAGCCGCCGACGACCAGCCGCTTGAGGTGCAACTCCGTGGCGATGCGCAGGTACATGTCGACGTCTAGTGCGTTGTGGTGCGTAATAAACGGGCGCGCGAGTGCCCCGCCGGCCTGGTTCTGGAGCACCGGAGTCTCGACCTCGATGTATCCGCGGTCGGTGAACTGTTTGCGGAGTTCGGCGATGATCCGCGCCCTAATGAGCACGATCTTCCGTGCCTCCTCATTTCCAATCAAATCCAGGTAGCGCTGGCGGTAGCGGCGTTCAACGTCCTTCAGGCCGTGCCACTTCTCCGGAAGCGGCCGCAACGACTTGGACAGGAGACTCCATGACGTCACCCGAACGCTCAATTCGCCTTTCTTGGTGGCGATGACTTCGCCTTCTGCTCCCACCCAATCGCCGGCATCAACCGACCCGAATCGGGCGAATTCGTCGTCGCCGAGCGTGTTCTTGGCGACGAAAAGCTGGATGCGGCCGCTGACATCGAGCAGAACAGGGAACATCAGCTTCCCGAAACTCCGGACGTTGATGACGCGTCCGGCTACCGCCACGATCCGGCCCGTCTCGGCACCAGGTTCGAGATTCCCAAACTCCTCGTGGAGTTCGGCGGCGAGTGCAGTACGTTCGAAGCGGTAGGCATAGGGTTCACCCCCGCTCGCGCGGATCTCCTCGAGTTTCTCGAGGCGCCTGGCCGTAATCGGGTGTGCGGCCAGCCCGGCATCATCCGGAACGTCAAATGAGTCGAGGTTGGTTGTGTCGTCCGTCATCCGGCGGGATGGTACCCGGTACCCCGGGTCCGGTTGGCGCTAAACCGGCGGGTCGTCACCATAGAGGATGCTGGGTTCGGAGAGCCGGGTACCTCGCTGGGCGATAGCGCCACTCGAGGTCACCCGAAAAGACACGTTATCGATGAGGCGAGTTGTGCCCACATGAGCGGCAACGGCAAGGAACCCATCGGAGTCGAGAGAACTCATAGGGCGTGCGGTGGCGGCACCGGCCAGGGTCACGTAGTCCACCTCGAGACCGGAGATTCCGGCCTCCACTATCGCTTCGATCTCGTTAGCGGCGCTCAATCCATCTTCCACCTCGTCGGCAGCCCGCATCAACGCCCTCGAGATTGCCAGAGCCGTGCTCCTCTCCTCGGCGGTGAGGAAGACATTCCGACTGCTGAGCGCGAGGCCGTCGAGCTCACGTACTATCGGGACGGGGATCACCTCAATCGGAATCGACAAATCGTCGGCCATTCGGGTCACAGTGATCAGCTGCTGGGCGTCCTTCCTTCCGAAATACGCCTTGTCCGCCTGGGATCCCACGAACAGCTTGGCGACGACGGTCGCAACTCCGTCAAAATGGCCGGGACGGTGGACTCCCTCCATTTGCTCGGTCACACCTGCGACGGTGACACGCGTCAGCGGCTCCTGTGGATACATCTCTTCAACGTCCGGAGCGAAGAACACATCCACACCCCTCGACTCCGCCAGACGAGCATCCCGCTGGAGGTCGCGCGGATACCGGCTCAGGTCACGCGACTCGTTGAACTGAAGAGGGTTGACGAAGAGGCTCATCACGACCGTGTCGCATTCAACCCTGGCCGCGTCGATGAGCGACAGATGACCCTCGTGCAGAAACCCCATGGTTGGCACCAGACCGACGGTGCCGGAGCTCAAGTACCGCACCTCCTGGAAGGATCCGACAACCTTCATTCGAGTACCTCGGTCATCGACCCGGTGGCTCCAGCCAGTCTGGCCGTCACTCTGCCGAGAGCTTTGAACGACTCAGCAAGATCGGGGTCAACGGATTCAACGGCTTCAACCTGGGCAGCGACGGTCCCCACATCACCGCGCGCGATCGGGCCCGTCAGTGCAGCGGTCGGCCCCAGCTCGAAAGCGTTGGCGATGATCTCAGTGACCAGCGGCCGTGCGGCGGAGAACGGCACGCCCGCCGCACTGAATATCTGCTCGGCAGTCCCGAGTGCAGCCAAGACGTAGTTCGCTGCGCAGGCTGCGCCGGCGTGATAGAGAGGCCGTTGCGCGTCGTCGAGACTGAAGGGCCTGGCGCCAATGGATACCGCTAGCTCCTCCAGGACACCTAGCAGCGGCGGCGCAGCAGTGATGCCGACCGCTGCTCCCGACAGTGAACGGGACCCAACTTCGGGATTCGGCATGGTCTGCAGCGGGTGGAAACCACCGACATTCAGCCCAGCAGTTTCGAGCGCAAGTAGGGCATCTACGGATTTGAGCCCTGACAGGTGAATCGTGGATGCGACGGCTCCGGCGAAAGGGGCCAGCGCCTCGGATACCGCACGAATGGCGTCGTCACGGACGGCGATGACCAGGAGGTCGGCGGTTGGCAGATCGACACCCCACTCGAGTTCCTCGGTATCGAGCGCCGCAGCCTTGTCTTTCACGTCCGAACGTCCCAGTACGCCGACAACCACGTGACCTGCTCGTCGGGCGGCCAGCGCGACCGACATACCGGCACGACCCGGCCCGACGATTATGAGTCGAAGAGGCATTGTCATAGGCCTACGGTAGCTGTCGTTCGTCCGGGCCCGTGGGCGTATCTCGCCGGCAAGGAGGCCTGTTCCGCTCGGCTGATCAACTCGTCGAGGAACCGGCTCTCACCCCGACTACGAATGGGATTTCTCATCGAGGACACCAATTGCGGGATTCTCGTTCCAACTATGACCGGCATCGCCAGAGAAACGAGTCTCAACACATCAGTCTTCGTGATTTGGAGGCATGTCCGGCAGTCACCGACTACAAAACCCAGGGGACCAGTCTCGCCCTCGTTTCCGCCTGGTAGTCGCTGTAGTGGGGGAAGCGGCGTACCAACCGTTCCTCTTCGCCGGCTGCTTTCCGCCAGAAGAACACCCCCGACGCGAGCGCCAGTCCGAGTGCCAGGAACGAACGCTGGAAGAGAGCTATCCCTACGAGGACCATGACGATACCTCCGTAGATGGGGTGACGTACGATCGCGTAGATACCTCCGTGAATGATGCCACCGCCATCGAGCGGTTCCGGAAACGGTGTGAGACGATCGCCGAGTTGAAGAATGCCCAGTGCCGCCTGGACTCCACCCATCAATGCAGCGACCGCGCCGACGGCGCGAGGGAGTCCCTCACCCGGGATTTCCGGCCCGCCGAGTCTGATCGCCCATATCACGACACCGATCAAGATGAACTGGGCGACAACCCACCAACCGCCCCTTCCTGCGAATCCGGCCGGGTCGCCCGTCTCAGACCAGAACTCACCCAGGTTCGTGAGTTCCTGATCGCCGACCGAGTCCGTGAACCTGGCCACCCGCGTCCCATCGGGCAATCGTGCATCCGGCCAGGCCTCCAAGAGCGGTTCAACCACGAACCGGCGCTCGGTCAGACGCGGGTGAGGAACGGTGCAGATCTCGGTATCGATTCGATCTCTGCCATACAGAAGAAGGTCGAGGTCGAGCGTGCGCGCACCCCACCGAACCGTTCGTTCGCGCTGGTGATCTGCCTCGATTTCGTGCAAGGCCAGCAGCAACCTCTCCGCAGGCAAGGTCGTGTCGATCACAACCACCGCATTCAGGTAGTCGTCCTGTTCCGGTCCGCCAACCGGTGCCGTTTCGTACAACCCGGAGACCTTCACAAGTACACCAAGGTCGGCTATCGATTCAACAGCTTCGAGCAGGTGCCGGCGCCGGTCCCCCAGGTTGGAGCCCAGCGCGATCGCCGCCCTCGTCATCGGGATCGCTCAACCGTCACCGAAACGTCGGCAAAGGCAAGCGGAATCGGCGCCGAAGGTTTGTGGATCGTGGCCTTGACGTGCTCGACCCTGTGATCCTGCATAACGAGGTCGGCGACCCTGGCGGCCACGCGCTCGATGAGGTCCCAGCGTTCTCCGGCAACCCGGTCATGGATCGATTGGGCGAGTTCACCGTAGTGCAACGTCGAAGTCAGTTCATCGGTATCGGCCGCCACGGAGAGATCTAGCCCGACCTCGACGTCAATGATGAACACCTGACCATGTTCCTGTTCCTCGGGAAGCACACCGTGGTAGGCGAAGACCTCGAGGCCGGTCAGTCGAATCAGGTCGGTCACAAGGACACCGGCTACGACTCAGCCACCTGAATCATCGCCCGGGCCTTGGGCCCGAGTGGACGGCCGAGGATTTCCTGGATCACGGCAGAGGCCATGATCGGGCCATCCAGGTACCCGGCGTGGACCAGGTACCCGGCCAGCAAACCGCCAATTCCTTCGTCGATGATGTCGCGATGGACAAGTACCACCGAACCTTTGTCGGCGAGAGCGTCGTCGAGGAGTTGGAAGAACGGGGCGAGGTCCCCGTTCTCATCCTCAGGCGAGAACGGTTTGTGCAGCACATTGAACCCGACATCGGTATACGAGTTGACGTTCTGGTTTCCCGGCAGTAACGAGACGATCGTCGTGATCTTGGCCTCGTTTCGCAGCCATGTGATCTCTTCCTCGCGTCGCACTCTCCGGTGCTGGAAGCCGTACCCGCCGATGCGTTCGCAAACCGCCAGGCGGCCGGCGATGACCCACACAAACTCTCTTGGTTTGAGACCCGTCATCGGAGATCCTCATCGCTAATACTGGGCCGCACAATAGCGTCGGCGATCCGGGCAGATTGGAGGTTCCCGGGAACATCATGGACCCGCACACAAAAAACTCCTGCGGCGACAGCCAGCGCGGTGGTGGCAGCAGTCGCCAGATCCCGGTCCTTGGCGTTTGGAACCTCTGCAATCGATCCCAGGAATGACTTGCGCGAGGTACCAAGCAGAATCGGATAGCCGGCTTCGGTGAGTTGGTTCAACCGGCGGAGCAGGGTGAGATTGTGGGAAACGGTCTTGCCAAAGCCGATGCCGGGATCAAGGCAGATCTGATCGATACGAATCCCTGCCGATTCGGCGACCCGAGCCGCCTCCAGTAGCTCGTCGCGAACTTCGGCCACGACATCGTCATAGCTCGGATCTTGCTGCATCGTCGAGGGCTTTCCGCGCATGTGCATCAACACCACACCGGCACCGGTCGTGGCCACAAGTCCTGCCATGTCCGGATCGCCCAGGGCCGAAACGTCGTTGACGATCTCAGCACCGGCGGCCAGTGCTTGCTCGGCAACGGCAGCCTTCGAGGTATCGATGGACACCACGACGCCGTCATCGGCGAGTGCTTTGACAACCGGCAGTACCCGAGCCAGCTCGTCATCCGCGCTAACTGCCTCGGACCCAGGTCGTGTTGACTCGCCACCGATATCGACGACATCTGCTCCCTGAGAAACCAATCGCCGACCATGCGCTATCGCTTCCGTGGCATCTGCGAAGTCACCGCCATCCGAGAACGAGTCGGGCGTCACATTGACGACGCCCATGATCAGAGTGTGATCGCGGTTTCCGATACGGCGAGTGCGGAGTCGCCATTCATTGAATGTCATCGGCCGCCGTAGATCAATGAAAAGGCCTCGGACCTGGTCGCATCACGATCGCAGAATGATCCGCGGACCGCTGAGGTGACCGTGATCGACCCAGGCTTCTTGACGCCCCGCATGCTCATACACAGGTGTTCAGCTTCCACGACTACCAGCACGCCGTGTGGCGCAAGGCTCTCCATCAGGGTGTCTGCGATCTGAGTGGTCAGGCGCTCCTGCAGTTGGGGGCGTTTTGCGAATACCTCAACGAGCCTGGCCATTTTGGACAGTCCGGTGAGCCGTCCCTTGGGCAGATAGGCGACATGAGCCTTGCCGTGAAACGGTATGAGATGGTGCTCACACATGGAGTAGAAGGGGATGTCCTTGACCATCACCATTTCTTCGTGGTTCTCGTCATCGAAGACCGTCGAGACGACATCCGCCGGATTGACGGTGAGCCCACCGAAGACTTCCGCATACATGCGCGCTACCCGTTGCGGCGTGTCGCGTAGCCCCTCGCGCTCGACGTCTTCGCCGATGCCTTCGAGGATCATCCGCACCGCGTCGGCGATGGCGTCTATCTGTGCTCCGCCTGGTTCAGCCATTCGTTACCTCATGCCTCGGGACCCTGCTCGGTGATGTGTACTGCCGCGACCGCTTCCTCCGATGCCGGCAACTCCGGCATCTGGATACGCATCGCGCCGTTGGATGCGTGCTCCCACTTCGGTACGTCGAAGAAGATCTCCGCCACCGCTGAGGCGTCGATGGTCTCCTTCTCCATCAACTCATCGGCAATCCGATGAAGTGCCACCTCATGGGTTGTGAGGATCTGTTGGGCTTCGTCGTGCGCCTGCGAGATCAGCTTCCTGACCTCTGAATCGATGTAGGACGCAACCTCATCCGAGTAATCCTGCTGTCGCGAGTAATCCCGCCCCAGGAAGACCTCACCGGCCGCCTGGCCGTACTTCATTGGACCAAGACGATCGCTCATCCCGTACTCCATCACCATCTTGCGGGCAATGTCGGTGGCTTTGTCGATGTCGTTGCTGGCTCCGGTCGAAGGGTCACCAAATACGATCTCCTCGGCCGTTCTCCCACCGAGGGCATAGGCCAATTCATCAACCATCTCGCTGCGCCGCTTGAAGAACCGATCTTCGGTGGGCAGGGCCAATGTGTAGCCGCCGGCACGGCCACGCGGAATGATCGTGACTTTGTGGATGGGATCGAGATTCGGCAACGCGAACCCGACCAGTGCGTGGCCGCCTTCGTGATAGGCAGTCAGCTTGCGTTCGCTTTCCGAAATCACCCGGCTCTTGCGTTCGGGGCCGGCAATCACACGATCGATCGCCTCTTCGAGATCATCCATCCCGATGCTCTTCTTATCGCGCCTGGCGGCCAGCAACGCGGCCTCATTGATCAGGTTGGCCAGATCCGCGCCTGTGAAGCCAGGCGTTTGACGCGCGAGCGCCGAGATGTCGATCTCATCATTCAGCGGCTTACCGCGGGAATGGACCTGCAAGATCGCTTCTCGCCCTTTCAAATCTGGTCGATCAACAACGATCTGCCGATCGAAGCGACCGGGGCGCAGCAGCGCAGGATCGAGAATGTCGGGACGGTTGGTACCGGCGAGGACGATGACGCCGGCGTTGACGTCGAAACCGTCCAACTCAACGAGGAGCTGATTCAACGTCTGCTCCCGTTCGTCGTGACCGCCGCCCAATCCGGCCCCACGGTGGCGGCCAACGGCGTCGATCTCGTCGATGAAGATGATGGCCGGACCCTGGGCTTTCGCCTGCTCGAACAAATCACGCACCCGGCTGGCGCCGACACCTACGAACATCTCAACGAAGTCCGACCCCGAGATCGAGAAGAATGGAACGCCGGCCTCACCGGCGACCGCCCTGGCCAGCAGCGTCTTTCCGGTGCCGGGAGGTCCGTAGAGCAGCACGCCCTTGGGGATCTTGGCACCCATCGCCCGGAACTTGGACGGATTCTGCAGGAACTCTTTGATCTCCTCGAGTTCCTCGATCGCTTCCTCCACCCCTGCAACGTCTTCGAACGTCACCTTCGGCGTATCCTTGGTGACCTGCTTCGCCTTCGCCTTGCCGAACTGCATGACCCGGTTCCCACCGCCCTGCATCTGGGTGAAGATGAAGATCATGAAGCCGATCAGGAACAGCCAGGGCAAGAGGCTTATGACTACCTCCCAGATGGAGGTATCCGACTCCGACACAACAGGGATGTCTGCATCGACGAGAACGTCGGTGAGGGTGCCTTCCCACTCAGGTGGATATGAAAACGAGAAGTCGGGCGACTTGTCTCCCGCACCTATCAGCTCTCCGGTGAGCAGATCGGAACGCGTGAACATCGTGGCGCTCTCGACCTTGCCATCTTCGACAAGTTGAACGAACTCACTGGGCGTTATCTCGTCGGGCTTGTCGCCGGTCTCAAACCAGGTCTGGGCAACGACGACCATCAACACGAGGACGACGCCGTAAACGATGATTGTTCGAACGGTTCTATTCATGAAATGTCGCTAATCGGTGTCAAGGGCGGCCCATGGTATGCCGCTCCGGGAACTACGCCGAATCCTCTTCAGTCGTCCTCTTCCATCACTGCGACATAGGGCAGATTACGGAGCTTGCCTATGTAGTCCAGCCCGTAGCCGACCACGAACTCCGGCCCGATCGTGAAACCCGTGTACCTCACATCCAAGGGAACCCTCTGGATGCCTTCTTTGACTAACAGGGCGGCAACCTCGAGGCTGGCAGGATGCCTCACTTTTAGGCTCTTCAATAGGTAGCTCAGCGTCAATCCGGAATCGATGATGTCCTCGACAATCAGAACATCGCGGCCGGCAATTTCCTGATCCAGATCCTTGAGGATTCGGACGACGCCAGACGTCTGCGTTGCGGCGCCGTAGGAAGACACAGCCATGAAGTCGAACTCAACCGGAACAGTCACGTGTCTGGCAAGGTCCGCCATGACGATGAACGCCCCCTTCAAGACCCCGATCATCAGGAGCTCTTTGCCTGCGTAGTCAATGTCTATCTGAGCACCCACCCGGGCGAGCGCCTCATCAATCTCTTGTGCGGAAATCAGCGTTCTTCCGACTCTCACATCGCCTCCAATCCGGCTTGCACCCAAAGGTAGCGCCGAGTACCCGTTCCCACCCAAACGGAATGAGACAATCGGCCACCTGGGACCCAGACCACGAGCCCCTCCGAGGTCACCACCGGCCAGTTCGGACGCCGCTGAACGGCGACACCTGCTTTCCGGAGAACCTCCACCACTGGTATCCCGTCGATCGCGTCCCCCTGCCTGATCCCCCGAATCTCGAGGTCTTCATCAACCAAATCGGCATCCATCACCCCTTTCCAACCCGAGAGTGGATATGCGGCCGGGGGGATCTCGGCGATCGAGGACTCGAACAACCAGCCGCCATGATTTCGGTCACCGGGTACTCGCCAGGTAACCGGCACCAGGTCATCGGGAATGCGATCCCTGGACAAAACCAGCCATGGACCTTCTCGAACCGCGGTCACGCCTCCCGTCAGCTCTACCGAGGAAGCCCGCCCGTCCGCAACGTCGTTCAGCCGGGATATCTCGGCTTTTGTGCCCGCGTGAGGTCCGCGTATCCATCGGAGCGCCTCCCGCAATGTGAACGAAGCAGCCAGTTTGCCGGCGGCGAACAACTCCGGCACAGAGACGGCGACTCCAGAGTCGAACACTCGGGTCTGAACCCGACCTCCGATGGAAGCTGCGCTATCTGAGGCGACCTCCGCCAAGTTCGTCAGCGCCTTGCGCAGTTGAGGGTTGAATCTGGCCTCGAGATATGGAATCAGGTCCCTGCGGATCTGATTCCGACGCGGGTCATTCTCGGAATTCGCCGGATCATCCCTCCACGGCAATCCGAGCAATGTCGTCAGCTCTCTCGTTTCAGCCCTGGACACGTTCAGGATCGGCCGGACAATACGGTCGCGGACGGGCGGAATACCGGCGAGACCTGCCAGACCGGTACCACGCAATACGTTCATCAACACCGTCTCCGCCTGGTCATCGCTCGTATGCCCGGTAATCAGCGATTCCCCCTCTCGGAGCTGTTCAAGAAGGGCTTGGTAACGGACCGACCGCGCCTGGCCTTCCGGGGAGGAACCTTCCGGAATCGACACCTCCACAATGTCGAGGTCAATACCGAGCCGCTCGGCAACCCCCCGGGCAGCGGAGCGCATGCCGGGAGAACCCGGCAAGCCATGATCAACATGAACCGCGCGACACGGGTCCACATGCTCTGATGCCAGCCATGCAGCACAGGCGCTGTCCGCTCCCCCGCTCAGAGCCACAACCACCCCACCGGTCGGCAGAGTCCACGCCTTCTCCCGAACCCCGGCGCTCAGTTCATTCAGGCGACGCGAGACAGCCATGCGGAAGGATCACGAATCTCGTCGAGGGTTGGCAGGGATTCCACATCTCTCCACACGAGGTCGACTGCGTCCCACCCGGCGGAACGCTCGACTTGGAGAACGAACTTCTCCCCCAGCTCATATTGTCGAAGCTTCATTTCGAGACCGGTGAGGCGGAAGAACGCCTTTGTGCGAGCGTCCATCCGGCGCCGCTTGAGGATCGACGACATGCGGTCCTGAGTCACCAGGTGCCGCGCCCCGATCCGATCCATGATCACGTGCCCGTGTCCTTCGAGGACCGACATGAGAGCCTGTACCTTGTCGATCAACTCGCGCTGTGCCGCGCCTGCGAATAGTCCGAGAAGACCTGTCTCTCCGATAACGTCGGTATCCGTCTCGACCGCCGTCTTGACCTCTTCAACGATCCTCTTGAGCCGGCCGCGCTCAGGCTCAGCGCTTTCGATGAGCCCTTGTACGAGCGACAGGAAGTAATCCTGCATCCAGGGCACAGCAGTGAACTGAGCACGATGGGCGCATTCATGCAGCATGAGCCAGAACCGGAACTCATCGGGTATGAACTGGTGGGCCCTCTCCATAGCCAGCACATTCGGACCGACAAGGAAGATGACATCACCTTCCGAATCGTCCGTCGGCAATACCAGTTCATACTGACCGAGGACTCGCCTGGACAGAACACCGAGTAGTGCACCGGTCTCCGCCGCTACGAGGCTCCTGGCCACACTCGCAGCTCTAGAACCCAGGGAACCTGCCTCCATCAACCGCGCGGCGATCTTCTGTTCGGCCGGCTCCATCAGCCTGGCGAAGAATTCGACGTTGCGTTCGACCCAAGCAGTCCTGCCCACGACTTCGACTTCAGCCGAACCAGAAGGAACCAATCCGGTTTCCTCACCGACCAGAGCTCCGGCACGCTCCATCAGGTCTGGAACCTGCGAACGCAGTGCCTCGATGTGGTAGGTCGAATCGAGAGGGTGACTGCCGGCAACCCGGTCGGCCACTTTGACGGCCAGCGACCAGGGAATGCCCTCACTCATTGAACGACGCGGTACCGCTTGCCCACGACCTTCACGAAGTATTGAACGACTGTGAGCACCACTGCCAAGACGGCCAATACCAGGAAGGTTGGAATGAGATAGCGGTAGGTCCACGAGGGTGTGTCATCGACGGGAGCCGGCTCGGGAACCTCGATTGCCGGAACATCGGCTTGGGCCAGCACCTCACCAACGGCGAGGGCGGCCGGCGCAGCGATAAGCAACGTGGCGACAATGAGCAGGAATAGCGCAATCCGACGGCCGGTATTCGTCATGGCGGGGACCTTAGTACCTGGTTGCCGTTCGCGAGTAGCCACCGACGAGATCGGCGGGAATCACTGTTCCTCCCGCAAGATGCTGCGGAGCCGACTGATAAACTCGTCGGGAACTTCTTCACAGCTCTTCTCTCGCACAACTGAACGCAGTCGATTCTCGAAGTCGAACGCTCCTTCGCACTGGACGCACGAACGCAGGTGCCAGTTGATTCGCATGCGCCGATACCAGGTGATCTCGCCGTCGAGGTAGAAGTAGATCCTCTCTACCGCGTGCTCACATGTCCGCCTATTCATCGGTTTCCTCCGAAGGTGCGGTGAGACCGCGTTCCCTTGCGAACTCCCACAACGCTTTCTGAAGCGCCTTTCTTCCCCGGTGAAGTCTCGACATCACGGTGCCGATCGGAACGTCCATGATTTCCGAAATCTCCTTGTAGGAGAACCCCTCGACATCAGCGAGGAGTACGGGCAGCCGGAAGTTCTCCGGCAGTGCCTCGATCGCTTGTTTCACGTCGGAGTCGACGAAACCGGATAGAACCTCTTCCTCGGCGCTTTTCGAGGCCTCCCGGGTTCCTGCGGTGGACACCCGGCGATACAGGTAGAGATCCTCGAGTTCGCCAAGATCGACCTCTTTGGGCCGGCGCGCCGCCTTGCGATACTTGTTGATGTACGTGTTAGTCAGGATTCTGTACAGCCACGCCTTGAGGTTCGTGCCCGTGGCAAAAGTGTGATAGGCGCGATAGGCCTTGAGGAAGGTCTCCTGAACGAGATCCTCGGCATCGGCTGGGTTACGAGTCATGCGCATCGCGGCCGCGTACAGTTGCGGGGCGAAACCCATCGCATCGTCTTCGAACTTGGCCTGATCAGCCACGAATACTCCTGTCCCCGCAGAACACTACTCACACCAAGGCCGACGAGCTTAGACCTCGAAGCATGCCGTGGAAGCTGGAGCCGGAGCGGGGATTCGAACCCCGGACCTGCTCATTACGAGTGAGCTGCTCTACCCCTGAGCTACTCCGGCGGCGGGCCGGAATGATAGCCGCACTTCCAGCGGCTCAAGCCATCCAACCCTCATTCACCAGCTCGATCGCCTAGTGCTCCGCTCACCCATTCGGTCCAGGCAGACATCATCGCCGACGCCGCCTCCTCCACCTCGCGAAAGTCGCCGGGCTCGATTGGGGATCCGACCGTCACCTGAACCCGACTGCGACGTACACGGGTGGCACCCAAGCCATATGCAAGATCGGTGCCGGACACTGCCACCGGGATCAGCGGAGCGCCGGTCCGCAGACTCAAGGAGGCCGCGGCCGGGTGCGGTTCGACGCTCCCCCATTCAGACGTGACTCCACCCTCAGGGAAGATTCCGA